>JAFSTJ010000271.1 GCA_017450525.1 Victivallales bacterium
ACAACATTCCTGGTATCTCCTTTGTATTTTAACCATTGTACATATAATAAGGCACTTTCAAAACTTTTTTCCACTAAGCTCTATCGCGCTACGTTATAATTGCGCCTCTTTGCCTCTAAATATCTGCATTGTGTATATCGTTTTTGACATCTTTTTTACAGAAAAACATCATTTTACGTTCTAGCACTTGTCAGTTATATTGTCGCTAAAACAAATAAGGAAGGTGACGTCAATGGAAATCAAACTAAAAGACACATTTTTCGCGCCACGGCAGGCAATGAATATTGCCGTGACAATACCCTCGGCAATCAAGCGCTGCGAGGAGACGGGGCGCATTGACGCATTCAAACTGCAATGGAAGCCTGGAAGCACCTTGCCCCAGCCACACGTATTCTGGGACAGCGACGTGGCCAAGGTCATGGAGGGCATGGCATACACGGCGGCATCCTCACCAGAAATCGCACAACGACTGGACAAGCTGGTGGACCTGGTCATATCCGCACAGCAGAAGGATGGCTACTTGAACACGCATTTTACAGTCACCGAAACAGACAAGCGCTGGCGCGAACTGTTTTATAAGCATGAACTCTACTGCGCGGGGCATCTGACCGAGGCCGCCGTGGCGCATTACAACGCGACTGGCGACAAGAAGTTCCTCAACGCCATAAGGCGCTACTGCGACTACATCTGCGACGTGTTCGGTCCAGATGGCAAGCAAGGCTACCCTGGCCATGAGGAAATCGAGCTGGCGCTGGTTAAACTCTACAGGGCGACAGGAGACGAGAAATATCTCAGGCAGGCAAAGTTGTTCATAGACAGGCGCGGCACATCACCCAATTACTTTGTCACAGAGGAAAAGCAGCCTGAAATCGTGTTGCCAATGTTCCAGGCGCACAAACCGGTCCGCGAACAGACCAAGGCTGTTGGCCACGCGGTCCGTGCGCTCTACCTCTACAGCGGCATGGCAGATGTGGCGGAGGCCACTGGCGACCAGGAGCTGCTGGCCGCGTGTGAACGATTGTTCGATGACCTGGCGCAGAACAAGATGTTCATCACAGGCGGCGTGGGCAGCCGCCAGATAGGCGAGTGCATCGGCGGTGCAGGCGAACAGGTGAGTGAACGCAGTTATGCCGAGAGTTGCGCCGCAATGGCGTTGGTGCTGTTCACATCAAGGATGCTGAAGATCACTGGCAAAAGCAAATACGCTGATGTGATGGAGCGGGCATTGTACAACTGCGCCATTAGCGGTCTGTCACTGTCAGGCGACCGTTTCTTCTACGCTAATCTCCACGCCTGTCACCGAGGCATGGAATGTCAGGGCCATGTGGCAACGGAACGCCAGAAATGGTACGAGTGCAGTTGCTGCCCCACCAGTTACTGTCGTTTTCTTCCGCAACTCGGCAACTTCTGTTTCCGCACGGGAGCAGACTATCTTGCAATCGACATTCCCGCAGCGGCCAGAATCAAAGGCGACAATTACGAAGTGGAGATTGCTTCCAATTATCCCTACAGCGGAAAAGTCACGGTCCGCGTTGTGCGTGGCGGCAACTTTGAACTTAAAGTGCGCATTCCTGGTTGGTGCGACAAATACACCCTGCCCACCACAGGCAATTTGAAGGAAGCATACTGGACACTCAAGAAAGACTTTGCCGACGGCGAATCATTCGACTTTGATTTCAAGATGCCTGTGGAAACCGTATTCACCTCCATTCCCTCGCTGGCAAGCCAGGCTGCGCTATGTCGCGGGCCCCTGGTCTATTGCGTGGAATTGCCACTCACATCGGAAATCTCACCATTTGAGTTGATACTTACGCCAGAAAGCACATTTGAAACATTCCCCATGGACGAACTGGTTCCTGGCTGCGTGGGCATCAGGTTCACAGCCAAACGCCTGCGCAAGCCAGACACACTTTACTCAACTCAATGCGCACGGCTAACTGACATTTCCGCAGTCGCCATTCCATACGCATTCTGGCAAAACCGCGAAAAAACGGAAATGACCATATTCATGCCATTCTATCAAGTGAGGTGATTTCACAACTCTTTCCACCTTTACGGTTGGCGCTGGCTACCTCCAACCCTGCAGGTCGAAACTTTTTCTATTCACGGATTATCTCAGATTACGAAAGTTTATTTCAAAGGGCTTGACAATGACAAGACAACTACGCATAGGCTTCGCGCAGACATTGGGTCTGGGCGTCAATGCCGCAAATGAATACCTGGCATACGCCATAAGGCAGACGGTATTTGAGAGCCAAGGTTCAGAATGGTCTGAACAGTATAGCATACACTACCTTGAGAATGATATTCCTGGAAAGCTGAAGCAGGCAAGAGTGATATTCGCAACTGACGCTGGCCGTCCAGTCGGCTGCATTTTATTTGGCTTCCAGAAACGCAAGGCACCTTGGCTGCCAGACGCAAACAACTATGAACTCCTTTACATCGACACGCTGTACGTCACGCCTGAATACCGTCGTCAAGGCATTGCCAAACTGCTAATCAGAATGGCGGCGTGCCAGCATAACTCATCGACAGGAGCGGTGCTGCTGGTAGCAGACGATGACAATAAAATGGCACTGGCACTTTATCATGGTCTGGGCTTCAAGGACGTGTCCTTCATTAGAGCAAGTTCCAGCTACATAAACACGGTCAAGGAAATAAGGTCACTGCTGAAAAGCATCAAGGCCAGCTTTGGCAAACACAAGGTCACCAGCAAGAAGATAGACATTATTGACGATGTGTTCATCATCATGCAACTACAAAGGCACGGGCTTCAAAGCATATTCGGAGGCCAGCATATCTTCTCTTTTGACGAGGATGAGGTATTGCCGAAAGGCATGAAATGGCGTCGCAGATACTATGGTCTGAATAAGGGCGACAGGCATCATCTTCTCTCAAGAACGATGCCATTGCTGAATTATCTTGTGCGCTTCGTGAACTACGGGATATACATGGATGACAAGCTGGTGGGCATATACAGCCTCTGGGAGCCGACGGAGGAAATGACAAACCTATGCATATTCCCCACTGACGACGACACAGCCGCCAATCTGGCGCGATTTGCCATCTACGATGCCATGATACAACTTCTCCCGTCAAGAAAGGAAAACGGAACCACTGGCTCCCACAACATCACCTTCTATCCGGCATTTTTCCTCAGCTACCTTTGCCTGACAGAAAAGGAGAAACAATTCTGGTCAGATGAGGACTTTGTCACAATGAGCCTGGCATTGTTGGGCAACAGGGCGCATATTGAAGAAATGACCAACTTCTCCATTGAACAGCGAGTGTCTCTTCCCTTGGACATGCAACTCTGCCATGCTGTGGCAAGCAACTTGAAGCCTAAAGTCCTCCCGCCTCAGATGTCGGCGGACGACTGGCTGTTCCTCGTCTCGGAAATACAGCAAAGAAGGGATTTTTGGCTGGAAAGAAACTGCAAGGATTTCAGCACCTTCAGCAAGGAAAGCCTGGTGGCGCTCTTCGCAGCCCGCGAAATCAGCCAAGAGATTCTATTTGCCAATGTCACCCCACAAGACCTGTCAGTGGAGGAATGGGCAAAAATCATCTGGGTGGGAAAGGAGTGCATACCAATGTGTCCGAAGGAGATCTGGATGCAATTCACGCCTTCCATCTGGGAAAAGATCATGGCGAACAACACGCCCAAGGAATGGCATTTCGGTGACATTGAGGAATGGGAAAGCAAAAGCTATTCCGATGAAATCAAGGCATTCATCGCAGAACACCCAGCATTCGTGGACAAATATCCCATTGGCTTCTCATATAGATACAAAGT
>JAFSTJ010000272.1 GCA_017450525.1 Victivallales bacterium
AGAAAATTATGAAGAAGGTTTTACTTGTGTCAGGATTGATTTTCATGCTGACAAGTTTGTTTATTTATGTCGAGGGCAAAGAAAAAAGTCCTGTTAATTCAGGAACGCATTTCGCCAAGGATGCCTTACAGAAATATGTGGATTCTGGTGAAATACCTGGTGCAATATGCATTTACTATAAGGATGGTGTCCAAGAGACAACCTGCCTGGGGTATGCGGAAATCAGCACAAAGCGTCCAATTACAATTGACAGTTTTTTTATGCAGTGTTCGCAGACAAAGGGCTTCTGCGGAGTGACAATCGCTATCCTGGTAGAGGAGGGAAAACTTTCCCTGGATGATCCTGTTTCAAAATATCTGCCAGAATTCAGTGAGCTTTGGATTCAGGAATCAAATGTGGATGGTGTAAGAAAACTGGTGAAAGCAAAGAATCAGCTGACTGTTAGGATGGTCATGAACCACACTGGCGGTTTCAGTTTTGAACTGCCCAATTATATGAGGATGGGCGGCTGGTCACATCGCATGCCATTGCGCTCCGTGGCAACGATGGCAGCCGCGCTTCCGCTTTCATTTGAGCCAGGCACCAGAATACAGTATTCCAATGTGGGCATTGACATAGGGGCGGCTATTGTGGAGGTTGTGTCCAGACAAAGATGGGAAGACTTCCTGAAACAACGGGTGCTGGACCCGCTTGAAATGAAGGACAGTACATTCTGGCCAAGCAATAAGCAACTTGAAACCAAACTTGAATTATACAAAATAGAACCTGACAAGCCAGCAACAATTATCAAGCAGTCCCCAGCAATGCAACTGCCATTCAATGGTGACCGAGTATTTCCTTCGGCAGGTGCTGGACTTTGGACAACTGCACGCGACCAGTTGAAATTCTACAAGATGCTGATGAACCTTGGGGTGGGGGACAACGGAGTTCGTATTCTCAAAGAAGAAACCGTAAAGTCCATCCTTGCCTTATCTTCTCGTCCAAAAGGATTTGGCGGATATTCGCTTGGCCTTTATGCTCCTGCGACGGATGATGAGAACCAATGGTTCGGACATGGCGGTGCATTTTTAACAAGATGCTTTGTAAACTGGCACAAACGGCAATTGAAACTTGTTGCAGTTCAGTTCACTGGCAAGTGTGACAAAATTGAGAAGGCGCATAACGAAGCTGCTGAAAAATTCTTTCAAGAACAGTTTAATAACAGTGGTGAAAATGAATACACAGGCCGCATGGAATGATACCCATGCCAAATACGTAATGCCTCGCCAATTGATATTGGCAGGCCATTGGCGAGTCAGTACCTTTAACACTCCTAATTTCACAAGATGTATTCTACCAAGGTAATTGATTTTGAGAAGATTTGAGGTGGACATGCGTATGTTGAATAGTTTTACATGTAAAAATATCCAATCCATGCTCAATGGTATTTCGGAGGACGCGCTTCCCCATTTTGTCTTGGGCTTTAGAGAAGATGATGGCTCCGAGGTGCATTTGGAGGAAGGCTTCTTTGACATTTTAACTAATGAAACCGAGGAACTCGTCCTTGCTGGACGTGAAAGATTCAAGACGCTGCGGCTACGTTTGATATGGAAAGCCGAAAAAGGTGCGCTGCGCATCAAGGCGGAAGTTTCTGGTGTGCCTGATGATTTGCTGCTCGAATATGTGGAGCCTTTCATCCCCGTGATTCCAGCGTCAGGAAACACCTTGCTGCTTGCTCGAAACGAGGGGCAGCTGATTGATCTTGAAAAGGGTAATCCTGCCAGTGCTTCTCCTGGATGGCACTATTATGGATTTTATCCAGGGCAGACAGAAGCGCAGTTTATGGCGGTTCTGAACAGCGCTGGCGGCGGGCTTTATGCTGGTGCACACGATCCCTCTCGTTCAACGAAGTGTTTTGAATGTACGTCTTGCGAAAGTGGCGCGTATATGCTTAAAATCCGCTATTACTGCGGTGACGGCAGGAAGGAGGAAACCTATCGGATGCCTGGTGAGTTGCTCTTTCTGTTCTTTGAAGGGGACTGGATGGATGCGGCCTCCATCTACCGCGATTGGATGGAAGCCAATTCTGTATTGCCCGAGAAATATGATTTTCCGCAATTTGTAAAGGAATCCCAAGTGGTACTAATTTATCCAGTGAGGGGACGCGGGCAAGACAAGGGGGATATGAGTGCCAATGAATATTTCCCATACGCCAAGGCAATGCCTTTTGTTGAAAGACTGGCCGAGGTGCTTGACAGCAAGATAATGTCGCTGATAATGCATTGGGAGGGCACCGCTCCTTGGGCACCGCCTTATGTATGGCCCCCTCTTGGCGGGGAGGAGGCTCTGGCTGAATACAGGGATATGCTTCACGCCAAAGGTCACACCCTTGGCGTTTACTGCTCTGGCACGGCATGGACGCAGTTCAGCACAATAGATATGTCCTATAACCGCAAGGAGCAGTTTGAGAGAGAACACCTTGCCAGGGAGATGATTCGTGGACCTCATGGTGAACTGGCGGCGTATCTGTGCAACGGCTGGGAGCAGCAGCGTTTCGGCTTTGACATGTGCATGGTTCGGGAATGGTGTCGGAATACAGTCAGGAAAGAGTTGTCAAAAATGTCGGGTTTTGGTTTTGACTATGTTCAGTTCTTTGACCAGAACAACGGCGGTGCCGCGCATTGCTGTTGGGGCAGAGACCATGGCCATCCTCCAGTGCCTGGAGTATGGCAGGTGGACAATATGAGGCGGCTTCTTGATGAAATTAAACAGGGCTTCCCCGATTTGGTGTTAGGGTGCGAGGCGGCAGCGGCAGAACCGTATCTTTCTGTGCTGAAATTCAGTGATCTGCGTTTCCAGTGGAACATACGCAATTCCAGGGTAGTCCCTTTGTATGCTTTTCTTTTCCACGAGTATGTCAACAATTTCATGGGGAACCAATGTAACCTTGGCTATCATCTGAACTTTATGGAATCTCCATACAATTTGTTGTGGCGCATAGCATATTCATTCAATGCTGGAGATTTGCTTTCACTGGTATTGAGGGACGGTGGGCATTTGACTTGGGGATGGAACGTGCCTTGGGATGAAGAGCAGCCAGATGAGCGCCCCGTCCTGGAACTTGTGCGCAATCTGAACGCAATGCGCAAAAAGTATCCTGAATATCTGAGCAGGGGACGGATGATAAAGCCGCTTGCCAAAGTCAGCGGCGGAAAATGGCGTCTTTCAACAAAAAGATTTGGTGAGGTTGAATACGATTCGTTCTTCACGTCAGCTTGGATTTCGCCTGAAGGGAATTGTGCCCAGTTTGTCACTAATTTCCTTCCATTCAAGCAGAAAGTAACCGTGGAAAAAGACGGGGAAAAGGGAATATTGGAGTTGCCGCCGCTAAATGCGGTAGTCATCGCCTGATTTTTCGGCATGGAGCAATGGCTGCCCGCACGCCAATGTCATTTCTTTGATGTCAAGGTGTCAATTCGCTCCAGATGTTTTTCCAGGGCAGTCATAATATGGTTTTCCATAAGTGATTTTGCCGAATCGTTCCAGCGGCGTCTTATTGCCTGGTAAATCATCCAGTGTTCATCAAGTACCCTCTGCAAATCTTCCTTTGAGGTGGCCTCGATCTGACGCCAGTTGAGCATTGAGCAGGATATTTGCGCCTTGAGCATATTCAGCCGTTCCTGCAGAAGATGATTGTGCGCCGCCTCTGTGATGATCTGGTGATAGCTTAGGTCCAG
>JAFSTJ010000273.1 GCA_017450525.1 Victivallales bacterium
CCAGCGGCTTTTGCCGCGGGCACCAGGCCAGGGGGAAGGGAGAGGGGGATGTGCTCGCGGCGACAGCCATGAGCAGATATGCCATATAAGGAAATGTGCAATTATGCAGTTACAAATTGGCTGTGTAGCATTATATTACGGCAGTTTAGGAAAACTGTATGAAATATGGACGTGTTTGCATAGAGGCGTTTGGTTATTCCTTGCCGCCTCGGGTAGTGAGTTCGGAGGAATTGGAAGATTGGCTGGAACCTTTGTACTCGCGGCTTGGTCTGTGCAATGGGCGGCTGGAATTGATGAGCGGCATACGCCAGCGCCGTTTCTGGAACGAGGGTTTTCTTCCTAGTCAGGCTGCGGCATTGGCTGGCGAGGACGCGCTGAAGAAGGCTCAAATAGACAGAAGCCAAGTGCAATGCCTCATCAACTGCTCCGTATCCAGGGACTTTGTTGAGCCTGCCACATCAACGGCGGTGCACCATCTTCTTGGATTGGAGGACTATGCGCTGAACTTTGACATATCCAATGCCTGCCTTGGCATGTCCACCGCGATTCAGGTGCTTGCAAACATGGTGGAACTTGGGCAGATAGACTGCGGGATGGCAGTCTGCGGGGAGAATGCAGGGCCGTTGGTGGCAAACACAGTTGCCAAGCTGAACAAGGACAGTTCAGTCACGCGGCAGAGCCTGAAGGGACAGTTTGCATCCCTTACGATTGGTTCCTGCGCCGCTTCCGTGATTGTGATGTCTGTGGAAAAGAGCCGTGTGCAGCACAGATTGCTTGCCACTGCCAGTTATTCCGACACATCATCCAATGGGCTTTGCCAGGGCGATACCAAGGGCGGCGGCATGACTGATGACAGCGCACCCGCCATGGAGACCGATTCGCAGACGCTGCTGCGCAAGGGCGTTGCCGCCGCGCAACGCATGTGGGAGCGCTTCAAGCAGGAAAGCGGCTGGAATGAGGATACGCCGGATGTGGTATGCACTCACCAGGTGGGCAAGGCACATTCTGCACTGTTGTTCGATACGCTAGGCATAAATCCTGCCAAGGATTACCGCACTTTCCAGAATCTTGGGAATTGCGGTTCGGCATCCTGGCCTGTGACTTGCGCACTTGCCGAGGAGGATGGAAGATTAAACAAGGGAGACAAACTGGCGGTTTTGGCCATAGGCAGCGGTATAAACTGCGATGGCTTGGCACTGCAATGGTGAATATGGGCGCCGCGACCGCGCCCACAAAAATACAAGGAGAGAAAATGTCCTACACAATTCCAACAAAAGACGAACTTCTCAAGCGCGCAAGCGATGTAATTGACATTGAGATTGATGCGTTGCAGGCATTGAAGTCTGATTTGGATGCCTCATTCGAGGAACTGATAAAGAAGTGCATAGCCACATTGGAAGGCGGGGGTAAGCTGGTGCTGTGCGGTGTCGGCAAGAGTGGTCACATTAGCAGGAAGATTGCTGCAACATTGTCCAGCACAGGGAGCCAGGCGGTGTTCATGCATCCAGTGGAGGCGATGCATGGCGATCTGGGCGTGCTCTCCCCAAAGGATTTGCTTTTGGCGGTGAGTTACAGCGGCGAGACAGACGAGTTGCTGGTGGTGTTGCCTGCTGTGCATCGTCTTGGTGTGGAGATTGTGGCGATTACAGGCAAGGCGGATTCGCGTCTGGGGCACATAGCGGAACTAGTGGTGCCGATGCCAGTGCCGCGTGAGGCATGCCCGTTCAACCTGGCGCCCACTGCGACCACAACGGCGCTTGCTGCGCTGGGCGATGCCTTGGCGATGACTCTGCTGTATTGCCATCACTTCAAAATCAACGACTACGCCATGTTCCATCCCGCAGGTGCCATTGGCCGCAGCATAACGCTGAAGGTGAAGGACTTGATGCGCACAGGCGAACGCCTTGCTGCAGTACATCCAGGTACGCCTGTCAGGGACGCATTGCTTGCCATGACAAAGGCCCGCAACGGCGCAGTTGCCATCACCGATGAGAATGAGAAACTGCTGGGCATATTCACGGACGGCGATTTCCGCAGGAAGATTACGGACAATCCGAACATCCTAACTGAGAAGATAGAGAATGTGATGACTGTCTCGCCAATCTCAATCAACCAGGACAAATTGGCGGTTGAGATAATGAAAATATTGGAGAAACGCAAGATTGACGATGTCCCCGCAGTGGATGACGAGGGACGCCTGGTTGGACTGGTGGACATCCAGGATTTGCCGAAATTCAAGGTGATGTGAAATATAATTAATCCACAGATCGCCGCAGATTTTCGCAGATTTGTTTTGTGATAATCTGTGCCAATCTATGGAACAAAAGGAAAGGAAGTAGAGATGTCGGAGAAGAACTATGATTTTCGCATGAGGATGGACCATTTCCACCGTCCAGGAATGTTGGACAGTGAGGCAAGGCCCGATGCGGATGAAACTGTGATCAGCGCAAATTGGCGCATCAGCTACGATGCGGAAGCCTCGGAGGATGTGATTGCAACCGCAAAGGATTTGCAGGACTTCTTCCTGGTCAGTTATGAATTGCCACTGATAATTGCACCTGGCGCGAAAGACGGCATCTACATTTCCAGGGATGACACTCTGCCTTCCCCAGGCGCGGCCAAGGTGGATGTGACGGAGAAGGGCATTGCTCTGTCAGGACGCGATGTTAAGGGCGTGCGCTTTGCTGGCGTGGTTCTTGAGGATATGATAAACCTGCGTGAGGCTCCCTTTGTGAAGCAGTGCAGCCTGATCAAGGAAAGGCTTGTCACACCCAGAATACTCCATTCAGGACGCGCAATTGACGACTTCACCAACGAGCACCTGAACGCAATGCTGCATGCTGGCTTCGATGCAATCGCCATATTCGTCAAGGGACCTGACATGACCAACACGGGGCACCTTGATATTAATGACGTCATCAGGCGTGCCGCCTCCTACGGCATCGAGACTTATCTATACAGTTATCTGCCCGCTTACAAGCATCCCGATGACGCGGATGCGAAGGAATTCTTCGAAAACGTCTATACCCGCATCATGGAATACCACAATGGCGCGGCGGGCGTCATGCTGGTGGGCGAATCAGCGCAGTTCCCCAGCAAAGATCCACATACCACTGGCAAGAAATACAGCGAGAGCGTGGTTGACGGTATTCCTGATCCAAAGCCAGCACCTGGCTGGTATCCCTGCTACGACTATCCAAAATGGATCTGCATGGTGAGGGACGCTATCAGAAAGGCAAAGCCAGACGCAAAGGTCATTTTCAACACCTACAACTGGGGCTGGACCAGCGAGGAACTTCGCCGCAGCTTCCTGGAGAAGATGCCAAAGGATGTCATTATCCAGATTACGTATGATATTTTCTCCCAGAAGGAGCGTGAAGGACTGCCCTTCGTGGCAATGGACTACACCGCCAGCGCCGCAAAGCCTGGCTTCTATTTCAGTTCGGAATGCCGCATCGCCCACGAATGCGGGCTGCCAATACTTTCCACTGCCAATACTGCTGGCATGACATGGGACATCGGCGTGATTCCATACGAGCCAGTGCCGCAGCAGTGGATACGCCGCTTCAAGGAACTGGACTATGCCCGCGTGAACTGGGGGCTGACACGCTTCTATGACACGCATCACTACGGCTGGTGGCCTTCTGTGGTATGCGACCTGGGCAAGGCGTTCTTCCAGTCACCGCAGGAAGACCCAGAGGAATATCTTGCTAAACTGGCGAAGCGTGACGCAGGGGAGGGCGCAAAACTGCTGCTTGAGGCATGGAATACCTGGAGCGAGGCAATCAACTACCTCACGCCTACCAACGAAGACCAGTACGGCCCACTGCGCGTTGGCCCTGCATATCCACTGATTTTCCATCCAAACATCACACGCCAGATGGGAAAGAAGGAAATTGCGTTCCCTGCGGCACCATACGCGCACTTTGGCGGGCGCATCGTGAAGACTCTTTATCAGCCATACGAAAACATCAACCAGGCGCCAGGCGCAATCCGCTATCCAATCGAACTGCGCAGCCTGGACAAGTTAATTGAACTGTGGCAGGAAGGCATTCGCCTGTACGAAGCTGCAATCAATGCGGCACCTGAGCGCAAGAGGGAGCATCTCTCTTGGGAATTGAACATGGGCAAGTTCATGCTGCACGCATTCAAGACCTGCCGCAACACCAAGCAGTGGTGGCTGCTGAACCAGGCGATGATACATGCGCCGAATACGAAGGTCGCCTTGGAGCGTCTGGATGAAATTGAGGCGCTTGCCAAGCAGGAAATCCAGAATGCACAGGAAGCAATACCCTACGTGCAGAAGGATTCACGCCTGGGCTGGGAGCCTAGCATGGAGTATGTGGGTGACGAGTGGCACATCAATTGGAAGATACGCCAGGTCAACTCCGTCATCAACGGCGATATTGCGGACTACAGGAAGATTCTTGAAAACACAGCGAAGGCAGGCTTCTAGGATACTAGGACAAAATTGGAGAAAATATGCAGGGAATATTGCATTCCATACTTGAGGCAGTTGGCAACACGCCTCTAGTTGAATTGAGGCGAATGGTAGGCAAGGATAGCGCCAAGGTGTTGGTGAAGGTGGAAGGCCTGAATGTTGGTGGCAGCATAAAGACGCGCACGGCGCTTAACATGATAGAGTGTGCCGAGGCGGATGGGCTCATTGGGAAGGGCTCCGTCATAATTGAACCCACCAGCGGCAACCAGGGCATAGGACTTGCGTTGGTGTGCAACCAGAAGGGCTACCGCTGCATTATCGTGATGCCAGATTCAGTGAGCCGTGAGCGTTCCGCGCTGATGAAATTGTATGGGGCGGAAATCGTGCTGGTGAAGGACAATGGCAACATCGGCGAATGCATGGAGCGTTGCCTGGCGAAGGCGGCGGAGCTCAAGGCGAATACGCCTGGAGGCTACATACCGCAGCAGTTCGAGAATCCCAACAATCCCGCTGTTCATGAGAGCAAGACGGGGCGTGAAATACTGGAGCAGGTCGGCTCCTTGCAGATTGACGCGTTTTGCGCTGGCTTTGGAACGGGCGGCACGTTGTCTGGCATCGGACGTGTGCTGCGCAGCCGTTTCCCCAATGTGAAAATCGTCGCGGCTGAGCCAGAAAACGCGGCAATATTGGCGGGCGGCGCAATCGGTTCGCATTTGCAGCAGGGCATTGGCGACGGCTTCATTCCAAAGAATCTGGACCAGAGTCTGCTGTCTGGCAATGTTATTGTTACAGATGACGAGGCATTGCAGACTGCACGGAATCTGGCTCTGCTGGAAGGGCTGCCTGCTGGCATCTCCAGCGGAACCAATGTGGCCTGCGCGTTGCGCCTGGCAAAGGAACTGGGGCCTGGAAAGGTGGTCGTCACCGTCCTGCCAGATTCATACGACAGGTACTTCACTACACCGCTGTTTGATTTTGCATAGGTGGGCGCGCCGCAGCTGCGCCCCGTTGGGTGCGCGGGGCGAAAAGCCCCGCGATATTTCCAGAAGGATATTTACCATTGAAACATATAAGGCATGATTACTAAGGAGGAATTATGGGATTTGGTATGAGAAAAGCATTGTTGCTGGTATTTTGCGCTGTGTTGGCTTTGCATTCGGCTGAGCAGCACACGACTGTGACCAAGAGGATGACCAACAATCCAAGCATTGGCATTGTGTCATTTGCTGGAAACACCAGTGAAAAGAACAGTTTTGAAAGAGTGTTGGAGTGCAGCGGTTGGTTCACTGTGCTGAAGGGAGCATCCGCAAAGGGCGCTGATATCAAGGTGAACCTCCAAATGCCATCTCAGAACAGTGTCTCTGCATCCGTCAATGCTGGGCCGAAGAACTTCACTGTTTCTCAAAACGGCGAGAATGCAATGCTCAATGCAGTTGATGATATATTGCGTGCATTGTACAAGTTGCCTGCATATTGCACGAAGAAGATTTATTTTGTTCAGGATGGCGCAAACAACATGAAGGAGATATTCTGCTGCTATCTGGATGGAAGCGGCTTTGAGCGTGTCACTCACAACAGTGCAATCAGCACGGAGCCAAGTTGGGGGCATCCAGAGGCACTAGTCTATACGGTAGTGCGCAGGAATAGCCTTGCCGTAGTGCTTTCTGACATGAAGAACAAGAGGCAGCGCATCATCTCCAATTCGCCTGGCTTGAACTCTAGTGCCGCGCTTTCCCATGATGGACGCAGACTGGCATTGCCATTGAGTCTGGAAAACCAAATTGACCTCTATATCGTGGAACTGGACAAGGGCGGCACCCGTACGCGCCTCACAAAGAACAGAGACGTGGAATCATCACCTTGCTGGTCGCCGGACAACAAGCGGATATGCTATGTTTCCGACAGGCTTGGCGTGCCGCAACTTTACTTGAGGGACGCAGTCCAAGGTGGCGTGGACAAGCGCATCTCCGCTGGCAACAACGAGTGCGTTTCCCCAGACTGGTCGCCTGTTAGCAACAAAATCTGCTTCTCATACAAGACCAACACTGGACAGAGGCATATTGCGGTTATGGACATGAACGATCCTAGCCAGCCAATCAAGGTGATTACTCATGCCGCTGGCGATTGGGAGGCACCATCCTGGGCACCTGACGGAAGGCACATCGTCTGCACCAGGTCAACAGGCAATGGCTTCAGGGATTTGTTCATAGTGGACAGCTGGAGCAACGCAATGCAGCCAGTTTCCCGCAATGCCCGCGTTTCATTGCCTGCCTGGAGACCTTAAGGCGCAATGCTGCTGCGTGAGGCGGAAATAGTTGCGCTGGACTTTGAAACTACGGGCGTAGTCAGGTGCCAGGAGAACATACCCTGGCAGATTGGTTGCGCCCGTATTCGCAATGGTGTGCTTGAAAAGGAGACACTTTCCCTGTACTTGAAAGTGCCCAGCGAGCATCATTTCAATCCATACACGCCAGGGCGCTGGGCAGAAATGCGTGAGACGCTTGCGCAGAAGCGTACTTTGCTGGAGGAATGGCCAGCGCTGGAACCATGGCTTTCAGGGCATGTGCTGGCTGCCCACAATGTTCCAGTGGAGCGCTCCATTTTGTCTCGCTATTTCCCTCTGCATCATTTCGGTCCCTGGATTGACACGCTTAAACTGGCGCGTAGTGCATTCCCCACTCTCAAGAGCAAGCGTCTTTCCGACTTGCTGGAAGTCTTGTCTTTGACAGAGCGTATGCAAGCACTTTGCCCAACGTTAGAGGCCCATGACGCCTGCTATGACGCAGTGGGCTGCGCCTGCGTGCTGGAGTATTTTCTCTCTTTGCCAGGCTGGCGTGATTTGGATGTGGAGGCTTTCTTGTGAATTTAAAAAGTATTTGATATTAAACCAGATAGTTTTGAAATTGCTTTAAATATACCAAAAAACAGGATAATAAACTTTTAAATAAACCCAAAACAGGATAAAGAAAAGGATAGACAAATGAACGTAATCAAAAAGAAAACTGTTATTCTCAAAGTTGTCATTGGGACGTTTTTGGCGTTCGTAGTCGGAATCTCATCAGCAGAACAGGCCACTTTGGGTATGCAGATTGGGTTGAATGGGGATACAGCATCTATGGCAAAGATGCCGAGGGAGTTGTTCCCTAGTTATGGGAAAATAGCTGAATTTTCATTTAACGATGAGAGCAAGACGAATGATCTAGTGAAGGCAGGAAGAAAATTTAAGGTCGGTGGTGTTCCACCAAGATGGAATGAATTTCAGTCGGCTGATAATCTTGTAAAAGACGGTGCTTTGCATGTCTCTGGAGAATACAATTATAAAACTATTCCGCATCTGGATGTTCCCGAACTCCGTTATGACCGTTTTGCTTTAGCAATTAGCTTTCAGCCTCAACAAGAGCATGGAAAATCAATGCCACTAGTCTCGTTTGGTGGTGGTTGGCGATGGTTCCACATTCTGCTTAGTTCAGATGGAACACCTCAAGTCGCCTTCAGAGGCCTTGTAAAGAGAGAGCTTAGTTTCCCATTGGCAGGAAAAATCCATCCTGGAACATGGAACTGGATTGTAGTTTCTTTTGATGGCTCGGCCCGTAGTTTGTTTGTCATTCTAAATGGTCGTAAACTGCCCGAAATAGCATTGCCCTCTGATTTTGCTTTTAGTTTGAATCGTGTTGAACGCGATAAGCATCGCTCCATTCAGTTAGCAAACACAAATAATGGAACAGTTTTCAAAGGAGCTGTTAATGGTTTCCTTCTTTTTAACCGAGCGCTTACAAAAGATGAACTCGAAGCCATTGCGAGTGCTCATGAAACGCCATCAGGATCATGGATTTTCCATCTTGATGATGAGTGTGCTGTATCTTATTGGAATGGGACGTTTTCTGATGGTGAAGTCACGCTGGATGCACGTCTTGCTAATAACGTGGCATTCGTATCTTTTCCCGATAGGCTTTCTATTCCAAATCCAAACAAAATATTGGATTTGCGTAAGCCATTTGTTAGTCTGAATGGCATTATGGTTCCAATTATCGGAATCGGAGAAGAATATGCCGGGTCCCACGTCGGATATGGTGGTATTAGACGGGACGCAAAGGAGGTTTACCTCCCGGATACGTTACAATTCATTGGTCCTGGGGCGTTTGAAAGATTCGTTTCCCTTACGGATTTCATTTGTCCAGATTCAGTTCGTTCAATAGCTTCAGCTTCTTTCAATGGTTGTCGGTGTCTTCGTCGGGTCCGATTGGGAAAGAGTTTAGAATCATTCTCATCAGATCGGGTTTTTATGGAATGTGAGGCACTGGAGGCAATTGATATCGACCCAAAGAACTGTCACTTCAAATCAGTAAATGGGGTTCTTCTCACTGCGGACGGAAAACGGCTTCTTGCGTTTCCTCCAGGATACAAGGGAGCCTTTTCAATTCCATCTGGCGTGGAGGATATCCCTGCCCGTGCATTTCTTGGTTGCCATGGCCTGACACGTGTTTTTGTCCCAGCCTCTGTGAAAAAGATTGGAGAATACGCCTTTGCAGATTGTCCGACATTGGAGATGATTGAATTTGAGAATCAGTCGTTCAAACTTGACGACAAAGTATTCGGATCATCGGTGAGGAGAAAGGAAAATCGGCATCCTGCGACGAACCTTATGAATCGATAGATGCAAAGTGTTGGCAACGTTCTTGACATACTTAATGTGGGGCATCTATAACTGTTCTCCTGGTTAAGATCAAGTTGCACAATTAAAAAATCTAGTGATTGAACTTGTTTTTTATGGATTTTGAGGTTTATTAAGACAGAACTTTGCAAATTTAGATAATCAACACAAACAATTGTTTTCAGGAGAGTAGGCGACTTATGGAAAAAGTAAAA
>JAFSTJ010000274.1 GCA_017450525.1 Victivallales bacterium
CTAGCTGCATTTCGTACTTGAAAAGGGGATGGTCTTGTTTCAGCTTATGCAATTCGTTATGCGCTTCTATCCAGTTTTTTGCATTATTCGTGGCGGCTGCCCTGTCCAAGGTCGCCAGGCATTTGTCTATTTTTGCCTGCAACTCCTCCTGCTCCATTTTTTTCAGCATCGCTTGCTGCTCTGCGTAGAATTGGCGGAACGCCTCCGTGGCAGAAAGTGCCTCTACAAACGGAGCCAGCTGCGCCAGCGCGTTCTGAAGGCTGCTGGAATCTTCCCAGGGCATCTTGGCGCAGAACAACATCAGCGCCTCCAATGCGTCAGGCATGTCGCTGTTAAGCAGCATCTCGCTGGAAAGGAGCCCCTTTTTCTCTGCCTCGAGTAGGAATTGCTTCAGTTTCCTCAGGTCACCAGATTGCAGCGTATGGTTGATTTGAACGGAGTTGTAGTGCCTTCTTATGGCAAGCTGCGCCTCCTCCACGAAACTAGCCGTGGCGGGATATTGCCGCAATTCATTGAGCACGTTCATTGCATCCTGGTCCTTGCCTTCCGCAATTGCCTCGCATGCCTTGAGCACAAGCTCGGACTGGTGGTTGTCAAAGTCAGGCGCCTTCGCCTTTCCGCAGCCTGCCAGAAATAGGCACAACAGCAATGAAATTATGTAAATATTATGTATCAACTGGAAAAGTTCCTAAATTGCAGCAAATTATGCACTGTCTGTAAAAATGCAATAACATAAAGCAGAGAGGTAATATGGCAAATTCAAAACGCAAAGACGGGCGTAGAGTGGACCAGTTGAGGAAGTGGGACTTTGTCCTGGATTTCCAGAAGCATCCACTAGCCTCGGTGCTGGCAATAAGTGGCAATACAAGGGTGATATGCTCGGTTAGCCTGGAGGAGTCAGTCCCAAGATGGATGAAGGAGCAGAATGTGCCTGGCGGCTGGATTACCGCCGAATACCAGATGCTGCCTTCCGCAACGGGGACCAGGGGCGAACGTGAATCCACGCGAGGCAAGGTGTCGGGCCGCACTGCGGAAATCCAGAGGCTTGTAGGCCGTTCCCTGCGCGCTGTTGTGGATTTGTCAAAACTGCCTGGCATGACTTTGCACGTGGATTGCGATGTGATTGATGCGGATGGCGGTACCAGATGCGCTTCCATAACTGGTGCCAGCCTGGCATTGCAACTGGCGGCTGCCAGGCTGGTTGCCAGTGGCAAACTTGCCGAGAATCCAGTCATTGCAAAGGTGGCGGCAGTCAGCGTCGGCATTGTCGGTGGCAAGCCCATGCTGGATTTATGCTACGAAGAGGATTCCGCTGCTGAAGTCGATATGAACGTGGTCATGACCGATACTGGACGCTTCGTGGAACTCCAGGGCAGCGGCGAAGAAGCCACCTTTGACGATGCTGAACTGGCGGAACTGCTGTCCAAGGCACGCAAGGGATTGAAGCAGATTTTCGCTCTGCAGGCTAAGGCATTGGCTTGACGATGCAATTCTCAAAAGGCAAAAAATGGTGCATTATACTGTTGCTGATACTGCTGCTGCTTGGCGTCAGTACGCTGGGGCGGCGCATGGCTTCGGGCATGATGGCACCTTTTGCCAAGGTAACCAGGTCGGTAAACAATTTCATTTCGCTGCTGTGGGAGAATATTTTTCATTCCAACAGGCTTGACGAATTGCAGAAAACCGAGATTCGCCTCCAGCAATTGGAAGTGCGTATCGCGGAACTGGACAAGGTACAGGAGGAGAACAGGCAACTCAGGGCTATGCTCAAATTGCCTGAAGTCAAGGATTGGACGGCATTGCGGGGGGAGATGGTAATGCGAGACCCCGCAACATGGAACTGGAACTTCAGAATCGGGCTGGGCGAGGCGGATGGCCTTGTGGAAGGCACACCTGTGCTCTTCGGCACCTTTCTGGCTGGCAGGGTAGGGCAGGTCTTCAGGCGCAGTGCAACTGTGGAGACTTTGGCGAACCCCGCCTGCGCTTTAAGCGTGTATGTCTTCAGCGGTGACAATGTCTATGTTGGCGTCCTCAAGGGCAATGGCCAGCCTTCAGGAGACAATATTTCCGCAGTGGTGGATTTCCTGCCAAAGCACGCTATTATCCAGGAAGGTGCAACTGTCGCTACCAGCGGTCTTGGTGGTGAATTGCCAGGTGGCCTGCCAATCGGCGTCATCCGCGGCAAGGCATATCTGGTGGATGATGCAAGAATGGCCGCCAACGTGGCCCTGAACGCGGATTTGCGTTGGATAAAATTCGTGTCAGTCCTGGTTCGCTCAAACAAATAACGGATGGTTTTTGTAACATATAAAATACAAGCAACACATTTTCAAGGAGAAAACGAAAAATGAAGAAAGCAGTTGTAGCGGGACATCTTTGTCTGGACATAATACCTGCCATTGACCATCACTTTGACTTGATACCAGGCCACCTTTTCGAGGTGGGCGCACCTCTCATGGCAACTGGCGGCGCTGTCTCGAACACGGGCATGACAATGCATATCTTGGGCACGCCTACAAAGTTGATGGGCAAGGTCGGGGACGATGACTTCGGCAAGACCATCCTGAACATTGTCAAGGCAAGAGACGCATCTCTGGCTGAGGGCATGACCATCTCCAAGGGCAGCGCCACGTCATACACCATGGTTATCAACATCCCTGGTACGGACAGGATTTTCCTGCATTGCCCAGGCGCAAATGCAACATATTGCACCGATGACCTGAACATGGCAGAACTGAAGGATGTGCAGCTCTTTCACTTTGGCTATCCGTGCTTCATGGCAAAGACATACGAGAACGAGGGTGCCGAATTGATACGTATGTACAAGACTGTGCATGACATGGGCATCACCACCTCCATGGATCCAGGAATGCCTGACCCACATGGACCAGCTGGCAAGGTGGATTGGAAGACGCTGCTTTCCAAGGTTCTTCCTTACACCGATGTCTTCATGCCCAGTGCTGATGAATTGCTGTACATGATGATGCCTGAACGCTTTGGCGACGGTGACAACATCGGCGTCAAGGAACTGGAGAAGTTGGGTGACGAACTGATTGGCTTCGGTGCCGCTGTGGTCGCCATCAAGTTGGGACAGCGCGGAATGTACATACAGACTGCATCGGCGGAGCGCTTTGCACGCATGGGTGCAGGCGCCCCTGAATGTGTGGCAGACTGGGCTTCACGCCGTATGTTGTTCCCCACATTCAATCCAGACAAGTTCATGGGCGCCACTGGTGCAGGCGATTCCAGCATAGGCGGATTCCTCTGCGCAATGTTGCGCAACTGCAAGCTGGAGGAGGCTGGCCTCTTTGCGGCGGCAGTGGGCGCCTGCAATGTGGAGGCGCCAGATTCACTCAGCGGCGTGCGTTCCTGGGATGCAACCATGGCCCGCATCAACAGCGGCTGGTCCAACAAGGCAACACAGGTCAGCGAGCCAGGCTGGTCTCTGAACTCCAAGAACATCTGGAGCAAGGCATAATTATTTTGTGGGCACAGTTGTGTATGTGGGCGCCGAATGTCGCCAGAACGGTTGTTTCCGCTAGGGCAACCTGAATGGGCACCACTTTGGCGCCCACATAAATTAGCGCCCACAAAAATAAAGGAGTTTTCAATATGAAAAATTATGCACGTGAGGCTATCAGCAAGATAGGTGGCTATGTGCCTGGGGAGCAGCCCAGGGGGCTCAAGCGCCTGATCAAGCTGAACACCAATGAAAATCCATACCCTCCTTCGCCGAAGGTGGAGGAGGCCTTGAAGTCTTTTGACTACCGCAGATTGCGTTTGTATCCCGACCCATGTGCCACGGAACTGCGCAATACGGCGGCTCGCGTCTATGGCGTGAAGCCAGAGCAGGTAATCTGCGGCAATGGCTCCGACGAGTTGCTGACAATTGCGCTGCGCACATTTGTGGGCGAGGGCGAATGCTATGCATACACGGAACCCAGCTATTCGCTGTATCCAGTGCTGTCGGACATACAGGGAGCAAAACCTCTTCCAATACCATTGGATGAGAATTTTGACATTCCCGAGAATGCAGCCGAACTTGCCAGAGATGCAAAACTGATCATGCTGGCGCGTCCTAATGCGCCTACGGGGAATCTGCCAGACGAGGAGCGCCTCAAGGAATTGTGCCGCAAAGCCAATGGCGTGGTTTGGGTTGATGAGGCGTATGCCGACTTTGCAGGAAGCAGTTTTATCAGCGAGATTGCCAACTATCCCAATGTGATCGTGTCCCGCACTTTCTCCAAGAGTTTCTCTTTGGCTGGATTGCGCATTGGCTTGGCATTCGCACCCGAGGCCTTGATCAACGAGATGAACAAGGTGCGTGATTCATACAATATCGATTTTCTCACGCAGGCGATTGCAAAGGCCGCCCTGGAGGATGTGGAATACATGCGGGCAAATGCGGCAAAAATCTGTGCCACTCGCGATTGGCTAAGCGAAGAACTGCGTAAGATGGGATGCAAGGTGCTGCCTTCCCAATCAAACTTCATTTTTGTGAAGCCCAACAGGCCTGCCTCGGAGATTTTCACTGAACTTAGGAAAGATGGCTTCATTGTGCGGTATTTTAATCTTCCACGCATATCCGAATTCATTAGGGTGACCATGGGTACCAGGGAAGATATGGAGAGTTTTCTTGAGGAAATGAGGCAATTGGACAAATGAGACCATCGGTTATTCCAAAATCCACGGGGATTAAGCATATATTTGATGCATTCGGTTATTCCTGGGATGGCATCAAGGTTGCAATTAAAGAAACTGCATTCAGCATAGAGTGCATTTGTGGCGTGATTGTGCTTGTGGCGGCTTGCCTGTTCTATTTTCTGGATTGGTTTTCCATGCCACAGGCCGCGATTCTAGTGGCTGCCTGGCTGCTGGTCATGGCAACAGAATTGCTGAATACCGCAATTGAGGCGATTGTGGATCTGGTGTCGCCAGATTACAACGAACTCGCAAAACACGCAAAGGACCTGGGTAGCGCGGCAGTGGCAGTCGTCGTGGCGGCGAATTGCGTGCTCTGGTTCTTCTTCCTGCTGGATGCAATCATTGATGTGCTTGATTGCATGGGGGAATGCTAAAATGCGATTTAGACCCTGCATAGACCTGCATCAAGGAAAAGTCAAGCAGATTGTGGGCTCCACATTGAGGGATGACGGCACCGCAAAGACCAATTTCGTGTCGGACAAATCGCCTGCATTCTATGCTACGCTCTACAAGGAGGACGGGCTGTCTGGCGGTCATGTCATCATGCTGGGGCCTGGCAATGAGGATGCCGCAAAGCAGGCGCTGTCTGCTGCTCCTGGCACACTTCAGGTGGGCGGTGGGCTTTCGCCTGACAATTGTACCAGATGGCTGGATGCAGGTGCAAGCCATGTGATTGTCACATCTTGGCTGTTCACTGACGGCGAACTCAATATGGACAGGCTTGCTGCTATGAGCAGGGCCGCAGGGCGAAACAGGCTGGTCCTGGATTTGAGTTGCATCCTCGTGGAAGGTGAATATCATGTGGCATGCAACAGATGGCAGGATATCTGCAAATACACGCTCTCGCAGAAGAACTTGGCAAGTCTGGCGGATTATTGCGATGAATTGCTGGTGCATGCCGTCGGCATGGAGGGCAAGCAAGGAGGCATTGACGCAAAACTGGTGTCGTTGCTTGCTCAGTACTCGCCTATGCCAGTGACGTATGCAGGCGGCATCTCAAGCATGGAGGATATTGAATTGCTCAACAGCGCAGGCAATGGGCGAGTTGATTTCACCGTGGGCAGTGCACTGGATATTTTCGGCGGCGCTCTTCCTTACAAGAATATGCTTGTCTGGCGCAATTGAGCTTTTGATTGGCAAAATCTGCGACCAATCGCTTTGCATTTTTGGCGATAATGCGTATATTAAGCGCAATTTCTTAACAAGGGGCATTAGCTCAGTTGGCTAGAGCGTCTGCATGGCATGCAGAAGGTCATCGGTTCGAGCCCGATATGCTCCACCAG
>JAFSTJ010000275.1 GCA_017450525.1 Victivallales bacterium
ATAAATATCAAGGTTCTGGTTCATAAAAAATTACAATTTGCCAAATATGTGAAAATCTAGATTTGCAAGAGTGTGTTTGCGAGTTTTGGTGTTTTTCAACATTGAAGATTGGGCAGGAATATAGGACAATAAGGTAAAGTATTTAGGAACCATGGCTAATAGTGTAATTTCAGACATCAAGCAGTTCATGCTTCAGGCGGATTTGACAAATGTGGACAGGATAGAATCCTTGATGCATTCATATACTGAGATAGTCAGAGAGTATAATGATTTATGCCAACATATTCGGGAACTGATAAAAAACAATCTGATTGAGGAATTGGAGGCATATCTCAAGGAGCTTGACCCCTCGTTGCAGGAGCGGTACAAGGAACTGTGTCAAAAGGAAGTTAGGGAATTTACCGAAACGGCGGAATTGTATGGCTTTGAAATGCCCGTGGTGGAAAAGGTATTCGATGAAATCAGCCTTGCGATTCTTGGCAATATGGGGCTTAAGCCGCTCCTAAATCGCTATCGTCAGATTGCAAGGAGCAGTGATATTCGAGAAAAACTGAAGGTCATCCGCCAGATTTTGTCATTGAATCCTGAGGACGCCTCTGTTTGGGAACAGAACTTGTTTGATTACGAAGATGAGCTTAAGTCCCAGCTGGAGGACGCCGCAAAGGAGGCCATCCTTTCCAAAGATTACACGCAATTGAAGCAGGTGCATGAAACCATCTTGGAAGAGCCATGGAAGAATCCCTTCAGGGAGAATGTGATTGGGAGAATAGAGCAGGAATTGGCGGCGGAAGAGCTTCGTGCCCGAGTTAAGAATTGTGAGCAAATAATAGAGTTTGTGGAAATCATGCTCAAAAAGCCTGGTAAAGTTGACGAAGTCGCTTCCGCAATGGATAGGCTCAACGAGCTAATGGCACCAGGGGATGTGCAGCTATCTTCCGAGGTCCAGGAAAAAATGTTTGTGGTGGGGCAGGAATTTGAAAAGCAGAGATGTGCCAAGGAAGCAGAGGAAAACTACGCCAGGCTTTTATTTGAACTGGAGCAGCTTATGGCGCATGAGGCGTCTGTGGAACAGGTGGACAGCACATTCTATGAGTTGCAGAAGACACGTATGCAAATTCCTGAATTGACTTGCAGAAGGGTTGAGGCATACCGCCAGAACAAGATAATGAAGCAGAAGCGTAAGAAGGCAATCTCGCTTTTGGTCAGTGTGGTAATTATTGTTGCGCTTCTTGCTGTTGGAGTGCAGGTATTCAAGATGATTTCACAGAAAAAGGCTGTTTCCGAATATTCCGCCAGGCTTTTGGCGAGCATAAATGATGCGGGGGAGCTGTCCGATTCGGGGTTTGAGATTCTCAAGGAAATTGACGACAGGGTTCCTTTCATCAGGGATGCAGGTGAAATTGTGGAACTTGTGGATAAATTGAATGCAAAGCGCAAAAATGAGGAGGACAGGCGTCTCAAGTTCAAGGAAATGCATTTGGAATTGACCAAGATGCTGGAGAATTATGGCGAGAATTCAGAAAAGATACTTGTGCAGTTGAAAGAAATCCAGGGCGTGGCATTGCCTGAACACAAGGATGAATTGGAGTCATTGAACCAATTGCATGCGGAGCGTCGTGGCAAGTATATACGTGCACAGGACGCGACATACAGGAGACTTTGTGGCGAGGCTGGGGATGCCTTTATGTCATTGAAAGCGCAGATGTCAAAAGGTAACTTTGACCTGGCAAAGGAATTTGTTCCCCAAATCGAGGCCAAATTGCAGGAGGCTGAAAAACTTGCGGATGTCACATTTGAGGCAAAAGACGGCATGAAAAACCTGGTTTCGGAGTATTCAAATGCCGCAAATATGCTGGAGCAAGGTATGTTGGACAATTCAGTGGGGAATGCTTTGAAGGAATATGAAAATAAGATAATGACTTTGACGCAATTGATAACGGAACAGAATATTGAGGAGGCCCGTGCATTCTTGTCCGAACTGGGGATTGAGGAAATGAAATTGTCTTCTTCAATAGGCAATGCAAGCATCGCATTGAGGAACGATTATGCCTTGGCACAGAACTTGCTCAAAAGCCAGCAGAAAAGGCTGGATGCCCTGCCAGAGTTGATTGAAGAGGAAAACCAGGCATTGACAAAGGTCTTGCGCGAGTCCTCCTGGAAAACTATTATTGCTGCATTGGATGAATTCAAGAAAACATATCCCAATTATTATGGCATGGGTGAACTAGGCTATTTAAGAAAAGAAGTGGAAATCGCCATATCGGGGAAAATCGATAAATATGACGCTAATATATCCCAAAAGGCTCATAATATTGAAAAGGGACTCAAGCAATTGGGCGTGGTGGTATATGAGGAGATTTTAAAAATGAAGGAGGACTTCAAGGCAAATCCCATCTATACGGTCAGCATAAAGACAAAAAATCAAATGAACAGGGACGCTACTTACGACTTCTATTTCAAGAATGATACCCCTGAAGGGACACTGAAGGATTTGATTGAAAAAAGGTTGCTCAGGAAAGTTGTCATTAAGAATGTCATGGGATTCGGCAAAAGCAATAGAAAACTTTTGTTTGACTTTGCTGGGATGAATGTTTCCATGGGGGACAATCCGCCAGTCAAGATGTCGCTGGAATATCCTTCAGGCAGCATGTTGGAAAATTGCCACCTTTATATGGATCAAAGTAATTTTCTTGTTGGAAATTATGGGCAATGGCTTGTCTCTTTAAATAAAGAAAACCTTGATTTCACTGCAATTACGGGATGGAAGGAACTGGAAAATGGCATATACAAGTTGTTGCGTAATAAGAGCGATTGCATAAGATCTGTTTTTAAATTGGCAAAATTCCTTGACATTGTCATAAAAAAAGTGGATGATTTCGCTCTCGGCGAGGATTTTAGGATAACAGAACTTCTGGAGCTGAGGCAAGCTCTTGACGATGTAATCGCCAAGCTTCCAAAGGACAGCCAGTGGTATTCAGTCACATGGGAAAAGTCCGATGATTTGGGATTGTTCTACAAAACTCTTAATATTAAAAATGAGAACAATGGAAATTGCTTTTTAAATCTATACCAGCGCCTGAACAAAGAAAAGCAGATTAACAACAGAAAATTGCTTCCCCTTGGAATAGTGATGGTTATTAAAGACAAGGAAGATACGCATTGGCGCATGGCGGTTAAAGAACGTGGTTTGAAACAAGGAAAATATTCATTGTATGTGTTGGACCATGAGCATAAAACCAGCCGTGAAGTTGGATGGTTTAATTTGGAATATGACAACTGGAGCTGGGATTTGAATGATAAAGCGTCGCTTCCGCACAACTTTAATTTGGTATATGTGAAGAAATGATTGCCTCCTCTTGAACGAAATAGGGAGATTGACTATTATGAAATTTGAATTGAATTTTCAGGAACTTGACCCTGAGGCCAAAATTGGCCTCACACCCCAGAAATACACAGCGGTCAGCGCAGTGTGGTCATTTTTCGTGGGGCTTTTGTTCACTGCGGCATTCTATGGAGCAATGTACCCTTTGCATATTCAGCATAAATACCAGATGGTGGACATGTTTTTCCATGGCGGCAAGGAAAACCGCTCCTGCATTCCGTATTTCACGATGTTCCTGACATGCTGGTGTCTGGCATTCCTCTATGTAAAGTGGCGGAAACTGGTGGTCCAGCGCAAGGCACTTTCCTTGCAGTTCACGCCAGCGGACAGCCGTTTCGTGATTACGCGCCTTATTGCTGCGCCGCTTGTTAATCAAATGCACCAGCGTGTCTATCAAAGTGAGAAATTCATGCTTCTGTGGAGAATCGAGTGTGCATTGAATGGACTGGACAATCTTGGCAATGTGTCAGAGGTCTCAGCTGTAATGAATGACCTGGCTGAAAATGATGCCAATCTAGTGGAAAGCAGCTATACCTTGACGAAAGGCTTCATCTGGGCAATCCCGGTGCTGGGATTTATCGGCACCGTGCTGGGCTTGTCCCAGGCAGTGGGTGGTTTTGGCGCGGTGGTCAGTAGCGGCGCCGACCTGGAAACTCTGAAGAACGCATTGGGAGGCGTCACTTCTGGACTTGGCACTGCGTTTGAAACCACACTCATCGCGCTGGTGGCCGCCCTTGTCGTACAGTTGCTTATGACGCTCATTATGCGCAAGGAGGAGGAATTCCTGGACGACTGCGCCGCATATTGCTATGCCAATGTGACATCGAAACTAAAGATTTTCGAGAATGAGGAGGATGACAATCTCTCCAGGGTGTCGGCGGAATTGCTGGGAGTTTCGTCCCAGAGCGCAAATGACATGTCCACTGTCATCTAGTTTCGGGGGCGGCAGTTTGTATATGAAGGACAAGGGCAATCCAGTCAGCCTGTTTTCTTTCCAGGATATAGTCACCAGCCTGACAGGCATCATGGTAATCGTGATTCTTGTGATTGTATTGCAGTTGGCCGAGGCCACATACGATTATGAGAATCCCAAGGAGGCACCCAGGGAATACCATGAACTCAAGGCCAAAATTGCGGAATTGACTGAACGCATTGCAAAAGTCAAGCAGGAAGGCGATGAAATCCCTGAGGAACTGAAACCATATCTGAAAGTAACAGAGGAAGAACTTGCCTCGCAGCTGGAGAGGGAAAGGCTTGCGGCGGAAAACCTCATCAACGAAAAGGACAATCTCCAAAAGGAAATGGAGGCCAGAAAACTTACTCTGGCACAGATTCAGGAGCAGTTGCGGCTACTGGAGGAAAAAATGAAAGAGGCCAGGAAAATCAAGGAGGCACTTGAGGCACAGCTCAAGGAAATTGAAAACGACGAGGAACTTGCCAGGCTGGCGCAGGAAAAACAGAAATTGGAGCAGCAATGCGAAAGAATTCGCAATGATATCCGCATTGAGGCTGACAAGGTGGAATTTTCCTTCAGAGGCACAATATCAAGGAAGCCAATTCTCATAGAATGCGCAGGAAGCGGTTTCCGTGCGCAGGTTTACAAGGAAGACAATGAAGTTATGCAATTTACAAGCGGCTCCTTCAATGCCAACCTTGACAGCCTGCTTGACTGGTTGAAGAAAAAGGACTTGAAGAAATGCTATCCAGTTCTTCTGTTCAGGCGTGGCGGTTTTGCAAAATTCGATGACATAGTCTTGGCAATGTATCGCCTAGACAGCAATATGCCATTGGGCATGGAACCTCTGGATGATAATGTGAAGGTGTTCTGATGCGCAGAAAAAACAAATTGCCTGACAGTCTTGAACTGCTTTTGGATACGATGTGCAATACCTTTGGCGCCATCATGTTCATCGCCATTTCCCTGGTCATAATTTCCCAGGTGACAACCAAGATAATCAAAGATAAGAAGCCTTTGGAAATCACGGAGGAATATTTGGAAAACATGCGCCAGCAAGCACGGAAACTGGAGGAGGAGCTGGCATCCGAGGAAGTGAAACGGGCGCAGCGTGCGCTGGCCGCCATTGGAATGCCCGAATCCAAGAGGAAACTAGTGGAAAAACTGCTGGAGGCAAAGGCGGACAACCAGAGCAGGGTTTTGGATATCGCGCAGCAAAAGGCGGACAATGCAAAGCTGGACGAGGAAGTGGCAAAAGCGCAGCAGAAACTTTTTGAGGCACAGGAGGAACTGAGATTGCTTGAAAACGAAAACAAGCAGTTGAAGAAAATGATTGCGCAGACGCTTCTTGCACATCAGGCCCGCAAAAAGAAACTGGAAGAGCAAATCAGGCAGCTGAAAGAGGAGATGGCCTCCTTGAACAAGGAACTCCAGGAAACGCCGAAGCAGACACTTGCCTTCTCAATGGAGACAAGCACAGAGGGGCAGAGGCAATACAGCATCTGCCTCAAGGAAGGACGGCTCTATCGTGAGGTGGAAGACGAAGTCAAGGCGGAGCGCCCAATCGGCAAAGCAGGACGTTTTGTGTTCTATCGCGGAAATGCAGTTCGTGAAGATGCGGAAGGCACTTTCCGAAGTCTTTTAGGCGATGTTGAACAGACCTATTTTGTTACTGTGTTCTGTGACAGCAAAAGCTACTGGATTCTTGTGGAATTACGGAAATACCTGCGCAAAAGGGGAATAAAAATGAACTTTGTACATACGGAGGATTTCCTGATTTCGTTTGGCAACGATGTCAGGGCCTCGTATTAAAGTCTTTCCATGAGTGGGGTAATTTAGGCGAATTTCTGTTGTAGGCAAATCTATGAAAATGTATGTTAAAAACAATGGCAAGATTCTTGGACCGCTGGAATGGAGCAAGATTACTCTTGCATACGAAAAGGGGCGTCTTGGCACCGATGCACTTGTCTCTGATGACAGAAACCAGTGGATAAGTATTGAAGAAGCGCAAACTTTGATAGAGAAGCGCGCCAGGAAAAATGACAATGAAATAGAACAAGCAAACAATGCCCCTGAACAGAATACGCGTATGCTCCAAACCTCATTACCTAATGCATACGATGGTTCTCTTCAATATGGCGCATATTCGCCACAGCCAAATGCACCTGTGCAAAACGGCGCATATCCACCCCCTCCAAATGCATCTGTGCAAAACGGTGCATATCCGCCCCAGCCAAATGCATTTGTGCAAAACGGTGCATATCCGCCCCCGCCAAGTGCATTTGTGCAAAACGGCGTATATCCGCCCCAGCCGCCAAACGCATACAACCCTGGCCTTCCTACAGGAATAGTTCCTTATGAGCAGTCGAAAAGATTTTGTCCCAAATGCGGTGTTGAACTTGTCGATTCAAACCAGAAAAATTGCTGGAACTGCCATTATTCTCTTCAGCAGGGAAATAATACAAAGATAATTGCTATTACCGTTGGATGTATAGTCGTGTGTCTTGGAATCATATTCATGGGATGGTGGTGGCATGAAAACAGTTCTGGCAGTTCATCAACATCTGATTCAAACATCTTCACATCCACAATATCTGTACATATCACAGTGACTAAATGGTTAGCTGGAACTTATGACTCTTGGAAATTTAACTGTGAATATAAACTGTATGCAGATAATGAATGTGTGGCGACAAGAAATAGCACAAGCATGTCTGTTTCATTTGATGTAAAAGTTAAAAAGGGAGCTGAGTTGCGTGCTGAAATGCTGCCAAAGAATGGTTTTGGAGGAATTGCAGAAACACTCGAAGGGCCAGCCTCTTGGGAAAATAAGATAACAGCATCATATTCAGGTCAATATATTAAAATTGAATGTAAGTAAAACCATTATGAATAACTCTCTTTGTTTAGGATTTAAATGAATGCTCTGTTCAGTCAACATGTTGTATAATGCTAATTTTGAGTAGGAGCAATTACCTCTTTAGATAAATACTTTAATAGAGATACAACAATGAAGTTGTTTATAAAGAGTTATGGCATGTTGCTTTGACCGCTGGAAT
>JAFSTJ010000023.1 GCA_017450525.1 Victivallales bacterium
CTGGCACAGCCCGCCATACCTTTGTGTTTTCCGCCTTGACCGTGATTTCCTTGTCGCCTTTCTTCACGTCCTTTGCCAAGGTGGCATAGCTGTCCTTGACTGCATTGAGTGAGGACAGCGGAATGCCCTGTTCCTCGTCGTTGAGGAAAATGAAGCCAAAGGCGAAGTTGCTCTTGGGGGAATTGGGCGCCATTCTCGCCTTGCAGTGCATGGTGTATTTCTTTGCGCGGTTGAGCCTGGGATAATCAACAGAATTGAGGTAGCCCTTTTTCTTTACCTGCAGCGTTCCGTCTTCCAGCGTGATGATGCGTGATTCCTCACGCCATACGCCAGATTCTCCAAGTGAGATTGTTTCCGCAAAGCTCATTGCCGCAATGAGCATTGCCATTATGATTGCATGTGATTTGCCCATGTTTGCTCCCTTTTATTTCATCAGTGTGGTAAGTGAACCATAGTTGTATTTGGTTGCAGAGCCATAGAGGCCAACCGCGATGTTGGGGATGTTGCGGATTTCCCATGAATTGTATGTTGATGTATTTAGGGCAAAGTGCGCCTTTTGGGAAAGTTCAGGAGCGCTTAGGGATTCAATATGCCCGTCCAGGAACAGAGTATTGCAGCGGTCAAGATGCCTGGCGTATGGCAGCGGATATGCCTTGTCGCTGCCATTATGATAGATTCTGTTGCGGGAGGCACCTGGTGTATAGCCGTTTTCAACAGTGCTTACAGGCAATGCGTAGCCAGAATCGGCAACGATGGCGATGTTGCTTTGACCGTAGCGGTTCACTATGCCTTGCTTGAGGTCAATGGAATATTTCCCCCAACCAGCATTGAAATAGGTCATGCAACCGTAGGTTCTGCCGAAGTATGGCTGCTGATGTGCCAACGAGGATGGGCACATGTACATTGCGGCATCTGGCGAGGAGCCTCCACCGCCAAGATATTTGAGGGAGCCAAGCAATTGGCTCCAGCCCCATTCTGTTCCGTATGTGGCGTTTGCGCCTGTGGTGTCCACGTTGTGGCTGACCAGTTGGTCTTCGTAGTCATCGCGGTACAGTAGTATTGCCTTGCCCACGTTGTTCATCTTGGAGACGCAGGAAATGCTGCGCGCCTTTTCGCGGGCCTTGCTCAATGCAGGCAGCAGCATGGCCGCCAGTATCGCGATGATGGCAATTACAACAAGCAACTCAATCAAAGTGAATGCAGTCTTTTTCATCTTTTTGTTCTCCTTGGAATCTTATGGTTCAAAATATGGTCTTAATGCAACATAGTTGAGGACGCAGGCCCTGCCAGGCGCGGCCTTGGTATCCGTGAAGGTCAACTTGACTTCGCTGCCTGTGGCGGTGAAAATGATCTTCTCCGTATTGGAGGCGGCATAAGTCTTGCCTCGGGAGGGTGGGCAGAAATGGGTTTTCTTCAGTATCTCGGCATTGCTCAGCGAGACGGTTATTGGCACTCGCTTTGGCTCTGGGCGCCCGCAGATTATGTCGTCCAAGTCGCCTGTATGGAAGAAGAGGCAGTATTTTTTGCCTTTGACCAGTCCTTTTGCGGTCTGTTCCAGGACATTTGCCTTGCCTTCGTGGCGTGTGAACACGGCGAAGTCGTCGCCCACCTTGCCGCTGTTGCTGCTCCACAGCCCAAGCGAATTGCCTCCGTATCCAGGGAAACTGTCCTTTTTGATGTCGCCAGTTGCAGTCCAGCCGTCAAGGCCAGAGGTGAAGTCGGTGTTCTTCAGGTAGTCCAGCATCAGCTTGTAGCCGTATTGTTCGGAGAGCATGTTTTTCTTGCCTTCAAAGGCATAATGCCTCATAAGCGCGAAGGACCAGCGCACCATTTCCTCGTCGCAGGCGTATGTGCCCCAGAAGCCAATTTTGCCCACACCCTCGAATGCGGGGTCGTTGGCAAGCGCGTTCATCTGCATGTCCAGGAACACCTTGTAGTCCTGGAAGGGGAAATGCGCCAGCGAAATCCTTGGGTACAGGCAGAAGTTGCCCAGCATGACGCCTGCCTTGGAATAAAGCCTGGGTGCTGCCTCCTTGAAAATCAGCTGGTGCTGTTTGAGCTGGTCGATTGTGTTGCGGGCGCCTTCCTCGTCCCTCTGGCTGCGTATGTAGTATTCCACAGACATGAAGCCCTTGACGCCAGAGGCGTTTGCCGAGGCCGACAGGAAATTCAGAGTGGCTGGTGTGATGGGGCCTGTCATGTATGTCATGATGGTCTTGCCGGTGGGATTCTTGAATGTCTTGAGTGCGTATGCAAGCGGGTCCAGCAGTGGCGGATAGAAGCATTCCGCCTCGTCCAGCGTCATGCCGTCATTGCGCTTGCCAGGTATTTTGGAATTTTCCAAAGTGCGTAATGTTGCCTCGCGGGTGTTGCCCTCTTTCATGTTGAGGATGCCCACGTCCTCCAAGAACATCAGGCCCAGTTTCTTCATTTCGGCGTATTGCGTGTCGGAGAAGCCGCCCGCCGTGAATGTGGTCATGCCGCCAGTGACGTATTTCTTCTGGAAGCTCCAGTTGTAGTAGCCGTTGCCAGGCGCGTATGCATGGCTTGGACCGCCGAAGTTGATGATGTCAGGTATCAGCCTGACCGTCAGCGTGCCAGGCACATCCGCCTTCACCGCGTAGGTGCCAGCCTCCAGCTGCCTGATTGCCTCGCAGCGGGGGAAGCTCTGGTCAAAGAGAGCTTCGCCATCCAGCGTCACATTGAACTTCTCACCCGTTGCTGGCTTGAAGCGGAAAAGCAGGAAGCCGAAGCGTGGATTCGCGGCGGTGAATGTCTCGCCTGCCTTCATTGCCTTGTTGCATATTTCCACGGTTAGGTTGTTGAGCCTTTTTCTCATTGGGTTCTTGACCTGTGGAATGACAATGCTGCGCACATTGAAGCTCTCCTCCTGGAGGACCTTGCCCGATTTGTCAAGCAATTTGACTGTCATGCGGCTCTCGCCTTTGGGCATGACGCCCTGCAAGTCCACAGTGAAGCGCCCGAACTGGAAGGGCAATTGCTTCTTCTTGCCGTTGGCGTCAAAGCTCAATTCCACAACGGCCTCCTCTGGCTTGCCTGGGAATTTGCCGACCCAGCTGAATTCAATGTTGGGATTCGCCTGGTCAAGCTCGAACAAGGGACACACTGGAACCAGATGGGGTTCGAATGTTTCCATCACGCTGCGGGAATCTTTCTTTGCCTTGTCGCTGATTGCCTCCAGGCGTATGTCAGTGACATCCATTTCACCGCCGCCAGCGTCAAGCGTCACATCCACTGTATAGAACTTATAGTTCTCTTTTTCGGGTTCTGGCGAGAGCGTGATGGTTCTTTCTATCTTGCGCCATTCCGTCATGTTCTCTGGCAGACCGTAGATGCAGTTTTTCTTGTCCGACTTGGCCCA
>JAFSTJ010000024.1 GCA_017450525.1 Victivallales bacterium
GGCGCCCCATCGCCGCCCACATTGCAACCGCACCTATCTCAGGTAGTCCTTTGCCTCCTGGGCGTATGCTGGCAGGTCGTCATGCATTTCCAGCATGGTCCTGTTGAATTCCAAGCCCTTTACATGGGAGCAAGTCTGGGGCCAGTAGTTCAACACGGCGGCCAGCTTTTTGGCGCTGTGCTCCTGGATTGCCTCCGCCAGCAGCGTCTGGCACTGGGCGAACTGCATCACCAACGCATAATGCGGCTTCGGCACAAACAGTTTTGCCGCTGGCTTGATACCCTTGCGGCTGATATCCATTGAATATTCCAGCACGAAGTCATCGGGGAAGTCCTGCACCGCGCCGTTGTTCAATGCGCTGGCGAATATGCGGAAGGTCTTCTTGCCGCTGAGGGCGGCATAGATGTCATTGGACAGGTCATGGCTGTCCTTTTTGCAAAGCCGTTCCTTTTCCCACATTTCAGGCTCGTTGCAATTGAGCAGGCTGTAGAAATGCTCATAGCGCTCCTGTATGGCGGCAGGCGTCATAAGTATGCTGGCCTTGTTTGGCACGTTGTGCTTGACCGTAGCGTCAAATATGGGATTGAAGGATAGATTCACCAGGCCATCCGCCTCGGATGAAATCAGGACTGTGCCGTTGCGTGCCTAGTCGTCAAGCATAAGCCCGTATGCAAGTCCCAGGAATCCAGGGAATTTTTCCTCAAGTTTTGCGCGGTAGTTGCGCCCCAGTTTCTTCAGCGTGGCATCAAACAGTGCAAATATGTCCTTGCCCTTCCATTCACCGCTGTTAAGGAAAGCATAATGGTTCACACCAGCGGACAATGCGTTAACAGCCTCGTCGAAGCCCTGTCCCTTGCAGATTGCAGGAATGTCATACTTGTGGTTGCGGAAGCCCTGGCAGATACCGAATGCGCGTATCTTGGTGTATTTGTTCACCAAAGCGCTGAACACCGCCACTGGATTGGCAAAGATCAGCATAGTGGCCTTTGGTGCGGCAACTTTCTCCATCACCTTGGCGAAATGCAGCATGGCGTCTCCATAACGCACAGCAGCCATGCATCCTTCCGTGGAAAGTTGGTCAGAATGCCAGATGCCGCACTTTGCGGAGAGTTTTCTGCTGTTCGTCCAACTAGGGTCCCTAGTGGTGGCCATGGTGACGTAGAGGGAATCCACACCAGTGAGGCCCTCCTCCATGTCGGTGAAGCTGCGCACATCGCAGTCACTGCCAGCATATTCGGGGCAGCGCCTTATCATGGCGGCCACTGCGTTGGAACGTGTTGTGTCACGGTCAATCAATGCTACAGCGCCTCCTTGTAGAATGCCACCCTGCCCCAACAGCCCACGCACTATGGGCAATACCCTCAACGAACCACCACCAATGAATGCAATCCTCATTATCGTTTCTCCAAAAAATAAAAGATGATTAATACTTATTTAGTAGTCTCGAACACCAGCAAGGCGTAGCCTGCGAAGTATGGCAAGGTCACTTGGCAATAGCCGTCCTTGCTGGTCATTGGCAGCGCCTCGCCGTCTGGTGCGCTGAACACTTTGCTAATAGCCTTGCCGTCAAGGCGCAACGAAATTTCCGCGTTGCAGACCTCTGGACTGTCCTCAATGGCAATGGCATTGCCCCGTTTTTCAGGGCAATATGACATAAGATGCACCAGAGTGCAGCCCTTCTGGTACTGCACGAAGGCGCGTCCGAAACTCGGAAAATGCCTCACCTTAAGTTTGGGTTCTGGATACAGGAAATTAAGTATGTTTGCCACCAAATCCTTGTGCTGCCTGGGCGCCTTCGATGCATAGCCATCGAATATGTTGGCAGAGATGTAGATGACGCTGTCATTACGCAGCAGGAATGGCACATCGGACTTGAAATGGGGTGCAATATAGTAGTTTGGCCTCAAGCCGTCCCAGCCCTTGTTGCCGTATGGCTGAACGCAATACATCTCGACAGTTGCGCCTTCGGCGGGCTTGACCTCCTGCCCTTCTGCATAAAGTGACATTGGCATGTCGGGGAAGCCTGGCGTGAATGTTCCCTCTGGCTGATAGAATACCTGATTGAACTTGTATGGTCCCACGTATGTGGCGGGCCAAAGTTCAGGTAGCGCAAAGGCGTCTTTCGCTACATTCAAGCCAGACGCGCCAGTGGCAAACACCTTGCCGCCACGTGCGATGTGCTGGCGCACACGCTTTGCAATCTCATCGGTAAACGGCACATTGTCGGGGAAGATGAGCAGCTTGTACTTGTCCCATGGAATGTATGTAGTCACCACGTCGAACTGCACCTTGAGTTCTGTCAGCATCCTGACAGTGGATTGCAGAATCTTGGACATGGGGGCGCTTCCCTCTGGCCCACGCTGATAAACCACTGCGATGTCATTGTCCTTCCAGGCGCCGAAGGCCCACTTGTCATACTGACGGACCTTGTCATAGACGGGCTTGATTGCGTCCACCACGGGCTGCGGCCATTCGTAGCTGGGGTGTATA
>JAFSTJ010000276.1 GCA_017450525.1 Victivallales bacterium
TACAGAACAGGCTCATTCGGCAGGAAAGTGCGTGTTGAAAGTCATGACCGAGATTGATTCTTCATTTGATGGCACCCAGAATGTGAGTTTCCGCTTTGACGGCAATGAAAGAACCGTGTCTGCGGAATTGCACAAGGGACTCAATGTCGTTGAAACCACTTTCATTGTGGACAATCCTAAACTGTGGTATCCAGTTGGATATGGCGCACAGCCTCTCTATGATTTGTCAGTAGAGGCAGATGCGTGTTCAGTCAAAAAGAAAATCGGTTTGCGGGACCTTAAAACCGTCAGCCATCCAGACGAGCATGGAATATGCCTGTATTTCCAGGTGAATGGTATTCCAATATTCGCCAAGGGAGCGGACTGGATTCCAATGGATGCGCGTCCGCAAAACTATACTCGCGAACGCTACGAGAAACTGCTTTCGGATGTGGTCAAGGCAAATATGAACACCTTGCGTGTGTGGGGCGGCGGCCTCTATGAAAGCGAGGCCTTCTATGAAATCTGCGATGAAAAGGGAATACTCCTCTGGCATGACTGCATGTTTGCCTGTGCACATTATCCATCTACGCCAGATTTCCTGCAATTGGTCGGTGAAGAACTTAACTACCAGATAAAGCGTCTTCGCGACCATGCATGCATAGCGCTTTGGTGTGGTGACAATGAATGCGGTGGTTTCCTGCGCCATGTAACAGAGAAGGAACTGCCATGGGTACTGAACTACGACCGCTTCAACCAGGCCGTAGGCAAGGCAGTTAAGGCAGCAGACAATACCAGGGTATTCTGGCGCACAAGTCCCTGCAACAGCCTGGATGACGCCAGCGGATGGGACGATGATTCCAAGGGGGATATGCACTACTGGAAGGTCTGGCACAGCGGTGCGCCATTTGAGGCGTATTATGATGTCATACCGCGATTCTGTTCCGAGTTTGGCTTCCAGTCTTTCCCGTCCCAGAACACGGTGGACTTCTACACCCAGGGTAAGCAGCGCAATGTGACATCACCGTTGATGGAACATCATCAGCGCAACATGGGCGGCAACTCCAAGATTGTGGAGATGTTCACCCGCTATTTCAGGCTGCCCGCGACCTTTGAGGATTTCATCTACCTTAGCCAGGTGCAACAGGCGGTGGCGATCAAGAGTGGAGTGGAGTTCTGGCGCACGCTGAAGCCTGTCTGCATGGGTACCATCTACTGGCAGTTGAATGACAACTGGCCCGTTGCGTCCTGGGCTAGCCTGGACTACTTTGGTAACTGGAAGCAGCTGCATTATCATGCCAGGCGCTTCTATGCGCCGGTCATTGCGGTGGCAATCCGCAAGACACCTGATACCGTTGAACTTCGCATGGCCAGCGATTTGGGGCATTCCATCAAAGGCGAACTGACTCTTTCGGTATTCAAGGTGACTGGAGAACTTCGCTCACAAAGAAAAATCGCAGTTGAACTTCCCGCGTATGCCTCAACAACCCTTGAGAGCATTCCTGTTGCGGAACTTTCCGATACGCCAGCCGAGGATTTCCTGTATCTGGAATATCGTGGGGAAAATGACGGCATCCAGTGCGTCAATGAATGTTTCCTCGCAAAATACAAGGAATACCAACTGCCAGAGCCGAATATTTGTTCCAGCATTTCCCGCGATGAAAACGGGATTATGCATCTGAGACTTTCAACGGACAAGCCCGCATTCTATGTATTCGCGGAGTTCAAGGGCATTTCCGCCGTCTTCTCTGACAACAGTTTCACGCTTCTGCCAGGACACCCACGGGATTTGACATTCAAAGTGGATGCTAGCATTTCCTTGGAAAGCCTCAAGGATGCACTAGTAATCCGCCACCTGCGTGGTTCCTACTCTGAATAACGCAGAGGCGCCCTTTTTAA
>JAFSTJ010000025.1 GCA_017450525.1 Victivallales bacterium
ACCTGCAGGGATGAGTTTGCCAGTGTCCGCCCTGGAATGATGATCTGGGATTCGTTTCCTTGCGTTTCTGGGGACAGGCACACTACAGGGGAACCTGGATTGTATTCGTTGCTGATGATTTGATATGTTTCCATGGCTTTGCCTTGTATTAAGTTGTTCTTTATGTGATATTTATCTACCTATAGCTCGCTTTTTCTAATTTTATTACAAACCGACAAATTTATCAAACCGTAACTCAAATTACATTATTTTAACAAATCATCAGTATTTTTCAATCGTAAAAGCAGCATTTTCCAGTGAAATGGTAATTCGGGGTAATCGGCCACTTCCCCATCGCTGGTGTCCATTTGCGCGGCCTGGCCGAAGGGGATTAATGAACCATTATCTCAAAATCACCAATCTTTTTTTGTGTTTACATAACCCTGAACGGTGTTATATTAAGCACAAAAGTTTCAAAGCGGTTTTGCTGTTGGGGAAAAATTAATCTTTAATTTGGAGATTTTTAAGATGAAAAACCCAGGTTGGGTAGATTTGCAGGTTAATGGCCATAATGGCGTGGATTACAGCGATCCAAATCTTACGGCGGACGGATTTCTGCGCTCGGCAGAACAGCTTATGGCCGCGGGCACGGAGGTTTTCTTCCCCACGATAATTACCTCGCCACTGGATTTGTTCCGCCGAAATGGTCGCATCATATACGAGGCGGTGGAAAAGCATGGCCTTTTGAAGAATGTGCCTGGCCTGCATTATGAGGGACCTTTCATTTCCCGTATTGCAATTGGCTCTCATAACCCCAACTGGGTGCAGACGCCTACGAAAGAAGCGGTGGATACTTTGCTGGATACCGCGCCTGGCTACGTGAAGATTGTAACAATCAGCGCTGATGCTGAAGGCGCACCAGAGGCAATCAAGTACATGTCCCAGAAGGGCGTGACTGTCAGCGTAGGCCATCATATGGCAACATACCAGGATGTGAGGAATGCTGCAGACGCTGGCGCAAAGTTGCTTACACACCTTGGCAATGGCCTTCCTAACATGATTGACAGGCACCGCAACCCAATCTACGCTGGCCTGGCCGAGGACCGCCTGACCGCAATGCTGATTTCCGACGGGCACCACCTGCCTGGCGAATTGCTGAAAGTCATGATTCGCTGCAAGGGCGTGGACAATGTCATCATCACTTCAGACGCATGCAATGCCGCTGGCTTCCCACCAGGAGAATACGATGTGCTTGGCAACCATGCCATCCTCACGCCAGACGGCAAGTTGTACAATCCCGAGAAGAACTGCCTGGTCGCTTCCGCCTCCACAATCAGCATGTGCATGAATTTCCTGGAGAAACTGGGGCTTTACACCGAGGATGAACTTGTCCGCATGGGACGTACCAATGCCATGAACATGCTGCACTTGCAGTAATTTTCCAAATGCGTCGTAAGTTGACATTTCTGCGCCTGCCAGCGCTGGCACTGCTTCTTGCGTTGCTGGGCATTGGGGCTTACCTGCGCTTTTGCGGCAACAATCCCTGGCCCAGGCACATAGATGCGAATACCACGCAGTTCTCATCGCTGGCGCTTAGTTTCAAGACGCTGGATCCCGCCGTGTCCTACTATGAACACGAAATGAATATATTGGACAGCGTAGTGGAAATGCCATACGAGTACCACTATCTGAAGCGTCCATATCAACTGGTGCCCATGCTTATGGAGGACATGCCGCAGGTGATGTACTTTTCTGCCGAGGGCAATCCGCTTCCCAATGACGCACCTGCGGAATCCATCGCAAGAGTGCAATATACCATGCGCCTCAAGAAAGGCGTGTTGTATCAGCCACATCCATGCTTTGCCAAGGACGAGAATGGCAATCCCGCTTATTTTGGAAAAGGATTGAAACTGCCTGGCAAGTGGCGGCGTCCTGCTGACTTTGCATTGCAGGGCACCCGTGAACTGACCGCCGAGGATTTCAAGGTGGCTCTTACCAGGCTTTGCGACCCGTCTTTGGCCTCGCCTGTGTTCTCAACCCTGAAGTCCTTCATTGCAGGCATGGATGCATGCTCTGCCGCCATAGCCGCCGCGCCAAAACCTTGCGACTACAGGAATATTCCATTTGAAGGAATGGAGGCGTTGGACAAATATACCCTGCGCCTCAACCTGACAAGAAAATATCCCCAGGCAATCTATTGGCTTGCCATGCATTTCTTTGCACCAGTGCCCTGGGAGGCACTTGCGTTCTATGCGCAGCCAGAGGTGGCCTCGCTTGGCCTCTCATTCAACTTCTGGCCTGTTGGCACGGGCGCATTTATGATTGACACATTTGAGCAGGACGCGCACTTGCTTCTGGTCAAGAATCCCAACCACCGCCCAGACCCGTATCCCAGCGAAGGCGAGGAAGGCGATAAGGAAAAAGGGCTTTTGGAGGACGCAGGCAAGAATGCCCCATTCTTGGACAAACTGTACTACCTATTCGAGGCGGAGACCGTTCCCGAATGGATAAAGTTCACACAGGGCTACTACGATTTGTTCCAGTTTACTGAAAGCACCAATGACACGCTGGATGGCATCATGGAAGGCGCCTCCGACCTTTCGCCTGAAATCAAGGCAAAGGGCATAAGTCTGGTGACTTCGCCGCGTCTGGTGTCGTACTACTATGGCTTCAATATGCTGGATGAAACATACGGCGGCCTTTCTCCACGTGCAATTAAACTGCGCCGCGCAATTTCCATTGCCATTGACACGCAGACCTACATTGACATCTTCTCCGCGGGGCATGGCGTGGCGGCGGGAAGCGTCATTCCACCAGGCGTCCCAGGCGGCACTATGGACAGCCAGTACTTCAACAAGTACATTTTCAGCGACTGGAAAAGCACCAGAAGCAGGCGCTCAATCCAGGAGGC
>JAFSTJ010000277.1 GCA_017450525.1 Victivallales bacterium
AGCCATGCCAGGTTCGTGCAAACGCCCTAGTCGTTCATGCAAAACTGCGCACAGGGCGGCGATTTCTGGAGTGAAAATGAACGGCTGCCTGAAGAACGAAGTTCCTTTGAGCAATTCGGAAATCCGCGGTGCCAGTTCTTTGCTGTAGGCGAAGAAAATCTCATCGTGCAGGAAGCCTGCCGAGGGGATAGTGGTTCCTGGATAATGCACGCTGAATATGGCCTCTGCAGGGGTGTCGGGAGAGTACTGCCTCCTGTTGTATGAAATGCAGACAAAGGTCGCGTTTATGATCCACAAAGGATTCTTGTGGTATACCAACCAGCCCACCTGATCCAATGGAAATGGAAAGTCAAGGTTTCGCGGAAGGTTCTTCAGTTCATGGATATGGCTTTGCTCGGTCATTGCTGCCTCTGGTATTCAAGACGATTTTTGCACAAATTGTCAGTAAGTTTGCAAGAAATCGTACTTGTGAACATTATAATGTTGTATATAATATATGTGGTTCATCCCAAAAAGCAAAGTTTAAAAAGCACAAGAAGAGATGAATGAAAGCTACAGGTACAGTACTCCCTAAAAAGGAGAAATCAATGAATAAGAACCCAAAAAGGAGAAGACAATGAAAAAACAATTCACACTCATTGAACTTCTTGTGGTCATCGCCATCATCGCGATTTTGGCATCTCTGCTGCTCCCCGCGCTTGCGAAGGCTCGTGACAAGGCGGAGGCTATCACATGCACAAACAATCTAAAGCAGGTCGGCCTGGCCGAGCAGATGTACTGCGCTGACTGGAAAAGCACCATGACAACCTATGTGTATAGTGGGGCCGACGGCGCGATGCCCCACTGGAATGCCCATAGAATTTGGTACCGTGGCTTGGCGCAGGGCGAATATCTCTCCGTCAAATGGAACACATCAAGGAGTGTTTCGGATAATGTGGCAAAGTTGGCCAATAATGGTATTATGGTGACAGGGAAGCCATGTGAACTCGTCTGTCCCGCCAACGACCCAGACTCATACGAGAGCACGGTGCAGACATACGGACATCTTTTTAAAAATGAGTTGTCTTTCATCGTTTCCAAGGCAAGCGCAGCCGTCAGCGGCGGCACTGACTATTCCATTCGTTTCACCAAGATGAAAACTCCGAGCAGCGTTCTCCTTGGCGGTGACTCCTCTTCTAGTGAAGGTAAGCAGTACTCATACGTCCTTTTGAATGCTTCATCGACGCCGTCGTCTGATGGGGGTAATGGTGCCTTCTCCGTCGGTGTCCATGGCAACAGAAGCGGCAATTTCCTCTTTGGTGACGGACACGTCCAGTCGCTCATCTCCATCGGCGACCTGCGCGGTGCCATCAGAACATTGTTCAAGAATAGCGGAACGTCTGGTACCAATTTGGGAAATGCCAATGTGTCGTGCAGTGTCTTTGGTCCTGACAACAAGTTCTATGCCAAGGAAACAGCCAATTAATCTTCTCTGACTAGGCTGTTGCCGTAACCTTAAAAGGTAAATTTCGAATTATTAACCCACATTAAAGCCTTCTGTCTTGTTTAAGGACAGAGGGCTTTTTTGTTGTTTTGTAAATTTGATACTCCCTTTTCGTATCTTGACACCCATCAATTATCAAATATATTTCCAATCCAGCAAGATTGAAATAACGTTTCAACAGGGGGAGAGAGTCAGCGTTCAGCCTCTGCGCGCTTCAACTCGTTGCTCCAGTCTTTCTTCGTGTCCAGTCCCGCGAGGACTGTTGCAGGGGGCAGGTGAATCTGAAAGTCATCCGCGTGGCAGAGACTCAACTCCCCTTCAAGCAAGGAGAAGTTGACCACGTGGCCGCCGTGCCGCCGTTCTGTGTCCATGAAATGGAGATGCCAGCCTGGGGCATTGATGCCCTTGACATACGCGGGGAGCCTGAATCCCACCAAATCGCCTGACGTGTCGCTTAACTCGAAGATCGCCTCGTTTTTCGCCGCCTCCGCCAGGCCGACGCCGTCCTGCTCCTGGCGGCCGACGGCGCGGACTTTCATGCGGTTGAATGCTC
>JAFSTJ010000278.1 GCA_017450525.1 Victivallales bacterium
ATGCGCTGTTGTTAAGTGAGACGGCCTCGCTGTCGTCAACCTTCTCAGAGTAGTATTTTCCCATGTCGATGCGCAGTCCGATGGCGTTAAGATTGATTGAGAGAAGCCCCCGTCCTTCATGGAAATGGTAGCGATGAATCGCCGCGAACGGCGTCGCCGTCAGTTCAAAGTCAACCCCATAGTTCGAAAGTGTTGCGGAAGAGTATCCTGGAGTCGCCGTCTCGTCCGTCAATGACGACATTTGGCTCGTATCAGCAGATGCGGATTTCGGAGTGCACAGAAGGTAGTTGTAGAACTGTCCGACAAATCCTGTGCCCGACATGTGGAAATGGGTTATCCCATACGCCATCTTCCTGTCGTACATCTTGTGGCCGGGGCCATTGCAGCTGCACGCATTCGTTCCATATCCCGTCGGATATGCTCCCGAATACGGACAGACCGACACCCATCCCAACGGCAGCTGCGCCCCTGGATGCGTATTGCCAGTCTGCGCCTTAAGCCAGTTCCATCCGCGCACCGTCCCCTCGGGCCTGACTGATTGCGTAATCCCGTTTCCCCAGAACGGGTCCGCCTCATAATATGCCGATTTCATCATTTTTATCCTTTTTTATGAGGCAATTTCAAAACTAACGCGAAATGCGCAATGAGAGTTTTGAAATAGCCTCTTATGGCATGTCTTTTTATGCCTTAATTTAATTATCGATGCCCTAAAAACAAGCGTCTCTTATGTTTCATTCCAATTTGTCACATTTAAGCAGGAAAATATTTAGGTCAGATGATTTTTGCGTAAGACCACGTCTTTCCTCTCTACACGAAAGAGCCAAGCTCTGCATGAGGCGGTTGCGTCTTTTTTACTCTTTTCAAGTTGAAGTCTGGGGAAAAGTATGCTAATTTATGAAGACATCATTGGTTAAGTCCACTTTTCAACAATATCATTTGAGGTAATTTCAAAATGAAATTACCTCATATATCACGAAAACGAAAACAAAAAGGAAGACGATCATGGAAATGAATCAAACTCTGATGGATTTGCTTGCTAAAGTCAAAGACACTTTGCCCACCGATTTTGTTTCAGGCTTCACACGTTCTGAATACACAAAGGAGAAACTTATCGCCCTTCGCGACTATCTCAAGGCCAATGAAGCCGACAAAATCTCCTCGGACCTGGAAGGCAAATTCGGAATCAAAATACCATCAATGCTTCTCGGCCTTGGAAAAGGCAAAATTATCTCAACCATAGAGGAGAAAATCTCTGCAGAATAAGACCTGCCGTCATTACCGCGATTTTGCAGAGGGCCATAAAGACAGTGGCTCCGCCTATCTTATATTGTCACTTGAATCCGACGTTTTGGAATGCCCTGACTTGGCAACCAGGGTCTTCAAGATAGCATTTGGCGGAGACTTCACTCTGCAGTGACAGGAGTCTTGGAGCCGTTTTAAGCCGTTGAATGATGTGTGGCCAGTCCGCTATTCCGTCTCCGGGCATTAAATGCTCGTCGGCTTTCCCGTGATTGTCATGCAAGTGGGCCGTAATCATATAGTTGAGCATCTCATCCAATTGGTCGGGCTGGAACTCAACTTTGTCATCGGCCCATCCGATTTGAATCCATGCGGCTATGTCGGAGGGCTCTTTGCCTGTTTGGTGCTCAAGCAGCAGCGCATGGCCAGAGTCATAGTTTAACCCAAGTAAGGGATGCTGCATCTCCTTGATGACTGATGTGAGAAACAACGCAGTCGAACTCGGCAGAAACAGATTTTCGAGCGCAATCATCATCTGACATTTTTCGGCTTCGGGCAACAGAATATCCAACTCATGCAGAATGCGGGACTTCGCTCCAGAAAGATTGACATCCTCAATGGGACCGCTGGGCGGTGCCATGTTTTTGACCAGGCGTGTCCGCGAACAGTGGAAGGTGATGGTTTGGGCTCCGAGTTCGGCGGCGGTATGAATCGACTTGCGTGCGGTTTCAAGAAAATGCGCTTCTGCTCCTGGAATAGGGCATCCAAACGAATCCATGACACCGTGTGGGGCATGGACGTCAAAAAGCGTCAGGCCAGAAGCCGACAACCCCTCCATGAGCGCCTTTCGATATTGGGGGTCATCAGCTGCAAGCATCAGCTGTGAGGCGTCAAGCATCACACGCTTTGCCCCTGCGGCCCGGAGGTTTTCAAGACGTGACTGAATCAACTCCACAGGAGTGCTCGCCCCGAAATTATAAGAAACAGGAGGAACTATGTTCATCATTAGGAAACACTGCGTTTGTTAACCTTGTCCAACTCAATTATCACTTCAGCCGGAAAGCCACCGCCGACACGCTCCCGCTGATCCCC
>JAFSTJ010000279.1 GCA_017450525.1 Victivallales bacterium
GGATATACAAGCCAGAGGGCTTTGTCGTGATAAACCGCATACGCAAGGCGTTGTCTAACTTGAAGAACATGGGGCGTGTGTCCGATGTGTCTTCGGTGCTGGGTGATTTGGCGATTGCGGACGAGAAATACACCGAAAGCACATATACCCTGCCCAAGGGGCTTATATGGGCTATTCCAGTGACGGGCTTCATTGGCACAGTATTGGGCCTGTCTTCGGCTGTAGGCGGTTTTGGCGCTGTTGTTTCGCAGGGAGCGGACATAGAAGTGCTCAAGGAAGCACTTGGAGGTGTCACTGGAGGCCTGGCTGTCGCATTCGAGACGACATTGATTGCTCTGGTCGCTGCATTGATTATTCAGCTTCTGATGACTTTGCTTATCCGCAAGGAGGAGGCCTTCCTTGACGAATGTTCTTCCTATTGCTATGACAATGTCATATCCAAGCTTAAAATCATAGACATCAAGGATGACGTATTGGGCTGATGTTCAAGAACAGCGAATCACCAATATCACTTTTCTCATTCCAGGACATAATCACGTCTTTGACGGGGATTATGCTGACTGTGGTGCTGCTCCTTGCTTTGGAACTGATAAACTCCAGACAGAAGCAGGCCGAGGCCTCGCCTTTGGCGCAGGAGTTGGAACTTGCCAAGCAAATCAGGAACGCCGCCGAGAAGCGCAAGAAAGAACTGGAAGCTGACATTGCCAGGTTGCAGGAGGCCAGTATGTCTTCCTTCAAGTATGATGCCGAGATGCTCAGGATTAATGAGCAAGCCATCAAGGAAGAACTTGAGAAGATTGAGCGGGCCTTGTCCGTGGCAAAAATAGAGAAAGCCAAATTGGAAGAGAAGATGGCAGAGCAATCCAGGCGTGCGGAAATGCTTAAGGACAAGCAGCAGAAGGCGGATGAAATCAAGAACAAGGCCGAGAAAATTGCGAAGGAAAACAAGCTTCTTGAGGAAAAACTGGGGAAGGTAAACGAGGCATTGGACAAGAAGAGAAAGGGTGTCAAGATAAGTTTTTCTGGCGGTACGGATAAGAAGCCCGTATTGGTGGAATGTTCCAAGATGCTGGTGAGAGTAAGTGTATTTCAGTCTGGCGAAGTCAAGGAATTCCGTCCTGAATCGCCGATACTGACGGATATGGTTAAGGATGTGGTGTCTTATCTTTCGACTTTGCCATCGTCAATGTATTACATCGTTTTTTTGACGAAGCCCAGTTCAGGTGCTTATTTAGATTTCCTGCAGCGCTATTCAAGTGAAAAACTGAAGCACAGTTTAGGCGAGGAGCCGATATACGAAGAGGAGGATTGCCTATGAGCGCAAGGAATTCTCTTCCAGACAGTCTTGAACTTCTGCTGGACACGATGTGCAATACCTTTGGTGGCGTCATGTTCATTACATTGAGCCTGGCATTGCTGCTGTTCCTCAGCAACAAGCTGGTGAATGAGAACGCAGTCAAGGAGATTGAGCCTGATGAATTGCAGCGAGTTCGTCAGGAGACAGCACGGCTTGAGGAGGAGATAGCCAGATTGCAGCAGAACTGCAAAATTAACGAGGTTCCCGCGCAGGCTGATGACGAAGCAAGGCAGAAGTATCTAGAGAATAAACTTAAGGAAATGGAACTCAAGCAGAAGCGTCATGTGCTTGAGCAGCTTCAACGCACAAACAAGGAAAATGCATTAAGGTTCAACAACGAGGAAAAACGCCTTGCCAAGGAAACACAGGAGAATGAAATTGAATTGGAAAAGGCAAGAACCTTGCTGGTTCGCGGTGAAGGGGAGAATGATTTGCTTAAGGCAAGAATCTCAATTCTGGAGCAGACGCTGAAAAACACGAAGGAGAAAAGTATTCATTTCGCGCGTAACGAAAGCACATCCAAGATGCCGGTTTGGGTTTTCGTAACTAAAAATACATTCTACAGGATTGACACTGAATTGAATATGCAGGACCAGCTTAGAGTGACTAAAGATGACAGGACCATCCTCCTTACGCCAATCAATGGGCAGCCAATTGGAAAGGAGCTTACTGTTGCTGAAACGCAGAGCTTGCTTTCTGGTTTTCCCAACTCCAGTTATTTCTGTAGCCTGGGTATAATGGCCGATTCAATTGAGGCCTCGGTGCAGCTGCGGCGCAATCTCAGGGAACTTGGATACAAAGTGAATTATTACGTCACTCCACGTCTTGTGCTCAGGTTCGTTACAAATCCAGATTATTCTTCTTCAGACTAATGACAAGCTCACTCAAAAACATATTTGTCATACTGCTTACGTTGTTGTTTGCCATGTCCTGCTCTAACTGCAGTAGGCAAGGTGCTGGGCGTAATGGCGGGAAGCAAGGTGCGCCTAGACAAAAGACGGAGAAGCGGAAGAAAGACGCCTCCAACAGCAAAAAGGATAAAAAGGAAAAGCAGTCTTCCAAGGAAAATGGTGCATCTGATAGTGGCAACGCCGAAAAGGATGCTTCTGGTGCTTCCTCTGGAAATAATAAAAATCCTGGTTCTGGCAACGGTGGCGAAGCTGGCTCTGGCGAAGGCGGTGGCAAGGCTGGAGGCGCTCGTGGCAATGCTGGCGGAGCAGGAGGCAATGGTGCAGGCTCTGGCAGCGGCGGTGGTGCAGGCTCTGGCTGCGGCGGTGGTGCAGGCTCTGGCAGCGGCGGTGGCGCAGGCTCTGGCAGCGGCGGTAGTGCTGGCTCTGGCAACGGCGGCGGTGCTGGTGGCAACGCAGGCGGTGGTGCTGGCTCTGGCAACAACGGTGGAGCAGGAGGCAACGGCGGCGGAGCAGGCTCAGGAAACGGCGGTGTAGGCGGCAGTTCTGGCTCTGGCAACAACGGTGGCTCTGACAATGGTGGCAATGCTGGTGGTGCAAGTAGCGCAGGAAGCAAACGGAAAGGCGGAGCAAGAGGAGCAAATGGGGCTGGAGCAGGCGCTGAACGTAAAGGCGGTGGCACTAAAATCAATGAGAAATTATATAGGCGCTGGGAAGGTGTGCAGCCTGGTGACAAGGCCTTGCCCCCTGAACTAAAAATGGTATATGTTCAGACAGTAAATGAATTACGCAGTCAAATAAACGCGAAGCACGTGGAGTTTTCAGAGACGGGAAAGGTCACCAAGAAAGGCAATGATGACTATACTGTTTCAGGCCGCTGTGCAGTAAGTGATGAAGGGAGAATGTGGCTGTATGTGTTTAATGCGGAAGTGACTTGCTTTGGACATGTGTTTTGGCTTAAGGATGTGAAATACGAACAGAAGTAAGCTGGAGCTCAATGGGCGAAAGTAACTCAAGGGACTAAAGGGCAGATGTAAGCAAACCTTGTCCCTGTGGTTCCTTCGTCCCTGTGGCCCCAGAAGAAAGACCAGCACAACAATAAAGGGCGATTGCCATGTTTGATGATAACGACCAGACCATAATTGACGACGCGAACCAGCAGAATGCTGCGGTCTCCGAGGACAGCGAGCGCACGCTTCGGGATTACGTGCCCATAGCCAGGCGACTGAAGGTTGGCGACGTGATACTGGGGCAGTACGAGGTGCTGGGGGACTTGGGGCAGGGCGGCATGGGCGTGGTGTACCGCTGCCTGGACCGCGTGGGGCGCATCGAGGTGGCTGTGAAATCCCTGCCGCCAGAGCTTGCCCACGACGCCGACGAGATGGAGGCCGTGAGGTACAACTTCTCGCTGGTGGCGAGCCTGGTGCACCAGAACATAGCGGCCTGCCGCACTCTGGCGGAGGACAAGGCCTCTGGCGAGTGCTACCTGGTCATGGAATACGTGCAGGGCGAGACGCTGAAGTCATACCTGCGCAGGCACGGCGGCAAGCTGTCCCTGGATGAGGCGCTGCCCATATTGCGGCAGGTTGCCGAGGCGCTGGACTTCGCCCATGGCAAGAAGGTGATGCACCGCGACATAAAGCCAGGCAACATAATGCTCTGCACTGACGGGCAGGTGAAGGTGCTGGATTTCGGGCTTGCCGCGCAGATACGGAGCAGCATGTCCCGCGTGTCCCAGGCGTATTCTGGCAATTCGGGCACGCGGCAGTACAAGGCGCCCGAGCAGTGGGAGGGACGATACCAGGGTGCATACACGGACCAGTACGCGCTGGCCGTCACCGCCTACGAGACGCTGTCGGGAAATGTGCCGTTCGACGACGACGACGTCGGCATAATGTCCAATGCCGTGCTGAATGGAAAGGTCCCTCCCTTGCCAGGGCTGCCCGCATACGCGAACCGTGCCCTGGAGAAGGGCCTCGCCAAGAAGCCTGAAGAACGCTTTGCCAACTGCGTGGACTTTGTGCGCGCGCTGGGCGGCGAGAAGGTATTTGCCTCAGGCAAATCGCGTTTCTACACAGTGGCTGGCTTGGCTCTGGTTGTGGTGCTTGCTGTTGGGCTTGCCATTGCGGGATATTACCATAAGTCTTCAGGCAACTCATCAAATCCACCAGGTGGTAATGAGCCTGTAGTTGCTTCCGATGAGACAAAGCCTGCGGAACCCTCGGTAAAGCCAGTCCCTAATAAGGATGAGCCCGTTGTTGTTCCAGAAGAGCCAAAGCCTGTGGAACCCCAGGTAAAGCCGAAGCCCCTGAAAGAAGAGGTCGATGAAGGACTTATTGAGGAATTGTATCGAACCCAGGCGAGACTGGCTGGAATCATGAAAACGTTTAATAATAGTCAGAATATTGACAAGGGGCAGGGTTTTGGTGTAAAACTTGATGATTTCCAACTCAATTGCAATGCCGGCAATAATGCCATGAGTGACGGCAAATATTCGATGGCCAAGAAATTCTATGACAGGGCAGATGAGGCTCAGAAGTGGATAAATAAAAATTTGGAATTGCGGAAAGAAGCATTAAATGCTAGAAAGTCTGCCGAGATTGCCCAAGGGGAGGCAGAAAAAGAGGACGCAAGGCAATGGTCCTTTTCTTTGTTCAACCAGGCAGGGCTGGATTGGAAGAACGGTGGGGAATGCTTTGAGAATGCAGAGTTCAAGAAGGCGAAGGTGCATTTCGACAATGCGGCCACTGGCTATGGCAAGGCAGTGGAGAAGGGTAGGACTGCGCATTTGGAGAGTCTGGAAGCACGTGCAAAAGCAGAAGAGCAAGTTGGCGGGGAGGCCAACTGGAGGCAAATCCTGTCCTTGGTAAAGGAAATGGAGCCGCTGAATATGGACGCTGCCCGCAAATGGCTCAACAAGGCAAAAGCCTTGCATTTGGAGAGTCTGGAAGCACAGGCCAAGGCAGAAGAGCGAGTCGGGGGCGAGGCCAACTGGAAGAAAGTCTTGGAATTGGCAAACGAGATGGAGGCATTAGACAAGTACACTGCCCGCAAATGGCGTGACAAGGCAAATGCCCAGTTGAAGCCAAGCCTGCATCTGGTAGCAAAGGTTAATGGGCAGGAAGTGAATGCCAGCGTGGAGAATGAGACATCTAAATCCCCCTTGACATGGAAGAATCTGTCAAAGGGAGACGTGTTCAAGCGCAAAGTCACTTACAGGCAGGGCAACAGCATGTATGTTGGGCAACTTGATGAGAATGTGGACTGGACTGGCGAAAGGAAAATAATTGTCCATCTGAAAAAGCAAGAATTCAATAGAATTGTTTCATTGCCTGGAAATGTGCACTTGAAGTTGATAAAGGTTGAGGCGGGGAACTTCATTATGGGAAGCAATGATGGAAATAATGACGAAGTACCTCACAGGGTATATATCACCAAGGATTTTTGGCTGGGCGAAACTGAGGTTACGCAGGAGCAGTACCAGGCGATAATGGGCGAGAACCCCTCCTCTTTCAAGAATGGTAGCAAGTATCCAGTGGAATGTGTCACCTGGACAAAGGCTATGGATTTTTGCAAAAGACTGACGGAGCGTGAACGCAGTGCTGGCCGTCTGCCAGATGGGTATGTCTATACGCTGCCCACAGAGGCGCAGTGGGAATACGCAGCACGCGGCGGCAACAAGTCCAAAGGCTACAAGTACAGCGGCAGTGACAATCTTGCCGATGTGGGGTGGTATTGGGATAATGCCGGCAAAATGACGCATCCAGTACAAGACAAATCTCCCAATGAACTTGGCTTTTACGACATGAGCGGCAATGTCTGGGAATGGTGCAGGGATAGTTACGAATATGACAGCCAAAATTATATGGTTAAAACAGATACGTACGGCTACGAGATTTCCGACCCCTTCTCGGCTTCGGGCTCGCAGCGCGTGTATCGGGGCGGTAGCTGGTTCCACTACGCCTGGTACTGCCGCGTGGCTATTCGCAATAGCATTGAGCCTGAGTACAGGATCAACAGCCTAGGCTTCCGCGTTGCTTTGGCTCCCAGTAAATGAAGGACGTCCTTCATTGGCAAGCAGGAACGTCGTCATTGGCTGGCGGCGAGTTGCTGTCCGCAGCCTTGCCCTCCCGCGCCAGAGGCGCGGGGCCGCGTAAGCGGCAGGGCAAGGCAGGACAGCACTATGCTTGAAGGGGCGAAGGGACGAAAGGAAGCCCCTACGGGACTCTCAAAATGCCTACCTATTTAGAGGAACAAATCTTCCAGAAAAAAAATAGTACAACAATAAAGGCCGATTGCCATGTTTGATGATAATGACCATACCATAATTGACGACGCGAACCAGCAGAATGCTGCGGTCTCGGAGGGCAGCGAGCGCACGCTGCGGGAGTTCGTACCCACCCGGCAGAATGCTGCGGTTTCGGAGGACAGCGAGCGCACGCTGCGGGATTTTGTGCCCATGACCAGACGGCTGAAGGCAGGCGACGTGATACTGGAACAGTACGAGGTGCTGGGTGAGCTGGGGCAGGGCGGCATGGGCGTGGTGTACCGCTGTTTTGACCGCGTGGGGCGCATCGAGGTGGCGCTGAAATCCCTGCCGCCCGAGCTTGCCCACGACCCCGACGAGATGGATGCCGTCCAGTACAACTTCTCGTTGGTGGCTAGGCTGGTGCACCAGAACATAGCGGTATGCCGTACTTTGGCGATGGACAGGGCCACTGGCGCGTGCTATCTGGTGATGGAATATGTGCAGGGCGTGACGCTTAAGTCATACTTGCGCAGGCACGGTGGCAAACTGTCCCTGGAGGAGGCTCTGCCCATACTGCGGCAGGTGGCGGAGGCACTGGACTTCGCCCACCATGAAAAGGTGATGCACCGTGACATAAAGCCTGGCAACATAATGATTTGCCAGGAGGGCAAGGTGAAGGTGCTTGATTTCGGGCTTGCCGCGCAGATACGGAGCAGCATGTCCCGCATGTCCCAGGCGTATTCTGGCAATTCGGGCACGCGGCAGTATATGGCGCCCGAGCAGTGGCGTGGCCGCCCGCAGTGCGCCGCCACGGACCAGTATGCGCTGGCCGTCACCGCCTACGAGATGCTGTCGGGCTACGTGCCATTTGACGGTGACGATCCTGCTGTGCTGCGGGAGATTGTGCTAAATGAACAGCCCATGCCCATAGACGGCTTGCCCGAGGCCGTAAACCAGGCGATTGCGCGTGGCCTTGCCAAGGAGCCTTCGAAGCGCTTTGCCAGCTGCAGTGACTTTGCCAGGGCATTGGAGGAAGGCGCGAAGAAGGAAGAAGAAAGGGCTGGTGTGAGCGGAGAGGGCGGCAGGCAGCGGCAAACTGAGAATGAAGCTGTGGCGGCTTCCCAGGCAAGAAAAAAGGATGAAAATTCGGCATCGGTTTTACGTGGCAAGCAGTCGGACATGGTTGTTGAATTGCCAGGGGGAGTGGCGATGAAGCTGATATGGGTGGAGGCGGGCAGCTTCATGATGGGGAGCAATGAA
>JAFSTJ010000280.1 GCA_017450525.1 Victivallales bacterium
ACAGTCCACAGTCCACATGCATTTACATCATGCAAATGCTCTTGATGCAGTCGTCAAAATGTTCCTGTCCACTTATTATGCGGATTTCCACGCGCAGGAACATGAAGTCCCTGCCCTGGGAATCGACCTTGGGTATTCGCACTGCGTCTTTTTCCGTTGTCAGCAGCAGTTCTGCTCCAGCCTCGATTCCTTTTTGGCAGAACGCCTCGATTTCTGAAGTGCGGTAGCGGTGGTGGTCCACATATCTTTCCTTGTAAACTATAGACGCCCCCAGTTGACGTATGTAGTTCTCAAAGCTTTCGGGCACTGCGATTCCGCAAATGGTTGCCACCTTCTTGCCTCTAAGCATTCCGAGACCCAGGTTTTTGTCATCAAAGACACCCCTGAGGTTGCATGGCACATGGTTGCACTCGATGATAGGAGCACGGCTATTGTGTTTGCCCAGAAAGTCCTTCAGCCTTTGCAGTGAAGGACGCCCGTCCGACTTGGTGAGGAAAATGTAGTCTGCCCTGACCAGGTTGCAGATAGGTTCCCTCAAAAGTCCTATGGGCAGCATTTCGTGGTTGTGGAAGGGATTGGTGCTGTCCACCAGCACGATGTTGATTTTGGGGCGCAATGGCATGTATTGGAAACCATCGTCCAGCAGCAGTGTGTCCACATTGAAATGGCGTATTGCGTATGAGCCGCCATTTACCCTGTCCTTGTCCACGACGACAGCAGTGCCTGGTATGCCGTCTCTTTCCAGAAGATTTCTTGCAAGCATGAATGGCTCGTCGCCCGCCTGTTGCGAATCCAGCAGGACTTCCTTTCCATTGGAGACGATTTTCGGGGGGAAGCGGTATTCAGCACCTGAGAAGAAATGCTTGATTTTGTCCTTGAACGAGCGGGATTTGCTCCTGTATCCGCGGCTTAGGATTGCGACTTTTCTGCCTTTGCCAGAAAGGGTTTTTGCAAGAAGCTCCACCACTGGTGTCTTTCCTGTGCCGCCAGCCGTCAAATTTCCGACGCTGACCACGAAGCTGCCTAGGTTCTGGCGCTTCATGATGGACTGCGTGTAGAGCATGATGCGGAATTGCACAGCAAATCTGTATGCGTGGGACAATACAAACAAAAATATCCTGAACAGCTGGTCATACCAGGTGCGTTGCCTGCCGTTGATAATTTCTACGGCATATTGCTCGACATGTTCTGTAAAGTCCTGTAATGACATGTTTGTATGTGTGCCCTGATGCGTGGCGCATTCAGGTTGGATGGCTGCTATATCAGCCGAATTCGTTCCAGGGTATCTTGACTGGTGCGTTCTGGTTTATTATCTCATCCAGATGTCGCAGAAGGGGAAATTGATTTATGTTTGCGGTGCCCATCTCGTGCCTTATGTGCAAGGCATGAGCAACGTTGGTGATGACTGAGATAGATTCCAGCGTCACGCCAGGCAGCTTTTGCAGCGCCTCCTTGAAGGAAAGCCCCTTGCCAAGCAACTCACCTAACTTTCTGTTGCGTCCCGCGTTGATGGTGACGTACAGGTCGCTTGTGGCGTAGATTACGCTGTCGGTCTGCCCGCCAAGAAGATGTGTGATGCGCAGCATTTCGCGTACGGCCTGCCCGAAAAGCGAGGCCTGAGGATTGCTCAACTCGCAGCCACTGCGCTCCGCCATGCCGATGGCCAGTGATACACCTACAGCGTATGCGTTCTTCAATGCTACTGCACATTCAATGCCTACTACATCAGACGTGGTGTGTATGTGGTAGTAGGGCGTGGTCAACAGGGAGGCAATCCAGTGCACTATGTCCGAATCCGAGCCGCACAATGCAACCGATGTATGAAGACGCTTGCATAGTTCCATGCTTATGCAGGGGCCGCCGATGGAGTTTATGGAAAGTTTGCGTCCACGGTCCTTTTCCCGCTTCAGGTATGCCTCGGAGATGGGCAGCAGTGAACCGTCTTCTTCAACTTCAAGTCCCTTCGTTACTGACAGGACCACCAGCGATTCAGGAATGCGGGAGAGTACATTGTCTGAAAACCATTGTATGCCAAATGAAGGCACGCCGCTTACAAGCAGGTCGCATCCTTCCAATGCATCATCCAGCATTTCAAACTGGTATGCTTTGACGCCCTCTGGCAGGGGCATGTTGATTTTCTCGTGAAAATTGTCCTTTTGAAGGCGAGTTATGACGTCTTTGTCGAATGGAGTTCCCACCAGACGTACCTGGTGTCTGTTGTCCGATGCTGGGAAGCACATTGCAGAGCCCATCATCCCTGCACCGACTATTGTTATAATCGCCATTTTATGAAATCAATAAAATATTTATAATGCAAGTGTAAATACTGTCTTTCATAGGACTAATGGGACCTATGGGACTAATGGGACAAGTGACGATAAGTCCCATTAGTCCCATAGGTCCCATTAGCCCCAGGGGAAAGCTCCTGTTAGTCCAGCTTGCAGCAGTCCATTGACATGAACTTCTCGGACATGAGTTCGCAACCGCCTTCGGTGATGATGCAGCCGCGCTCCCAGCGTAGGCCGTAGCCATTACCCGTGAAGAAGGTGTCAATCTGATAGGTCATGTTCTTCTTCAGTTTGTAGTTGCTGGTGGTTTCAATCCATGGGCTTTCTGTTTCCATGATGCCGAGGCCGTGGACTGGTCCATACAGCATATAGTCGCCCCATCCCTGGTCAATGCCCCACTGGGTGTAGGCCTTTGCGATGCTGCCTGCATTTGCGCCTGCCTTCATAAGTTCGAATGTGAACTTGTGTGCGCGGAGACCGAATTCAACCAGTGCCAACTGTTCCTTTGGCAGTTTGCCGAAGTAAACTGGCAGTCCAATTGATGAACTGTAGCCACTGACGCGTGCGCCGATGTTGAGTTGGATGATTTCGTTCTTCTTGAGTTTGGCGTATGTGGGACGGCTGATGCCGTTGCTGGTTCTGTCGCCGCCGAAGCAGTAGAGGCTGTGGCCTTCGTATTCGCCGCCATTGGCGTAGATTTCCCTCTGCGCGATGCCGATTGCCTGGAACTCTGTCATTCCTGGCTTGATTTCATTCAGCATGGCCTGGACTGCCTTCTCCGCTACCTTGAATGCCTTGCGGTGGCAGGCAAGTTCGTTTTCGCTCTTGTCCCAGCGCAGTGGGCGGAACACCTCGTCAGCCCATACGACTTCAACGCCTGGCAGCTGTTCTTGAACGGCCTTCAGCGTGGGCAGTGTCATGACTGCTGTTCCGACCAGTCCCAGCTTCTTCAACTTCTTCTTGCCCATTGCCATCTTTGCCACGTCCGCGTATGTGGCCAGGGGGATGCCTGGATAATCGGGCTCTGCGGATTCACGGTAGTTGAGCAGCTGTGCGATATCTGGAACAACACTGCGCCCCTGGGCGTATTTGAGACTCTCTGGTCCAATCAGAAGCACTGCCTTGCCTTCTGCGGGCACGAAAACGCCAGCCTGCTCGAAAGTGGGCCAGTATTCGGTCAAATAGCGAACATTGGCGAAGTCGGATTCGGTTCCATGAACCAGGCATGCATCCAGACCAGCTGCCTTGATGCGCTTCTGGAATTTTGCAATGCGTTCAAAATACTCGCTTTGTGGGATTGTCGGGATCATTTTTTGCTCCATTTGTTAATGTTTTACTGCTAAACAGCACAAATTGCCGTGAAAACGTGCAAACAATAGCTTGTCTAAGGCTAAAATCAAGTGCATTTTTCGTAAATATGTGGACTGTGGACTGTGAACAGTGGACAGTAGACTGTGGACTGTGGTGTGCCTGCGGCGAAAGCCGCAGGTAAGTGCAATGTCCCGAACGCAAGGCTTTCGCCCCGCGCCTTCCACAGTCCACTAATCACAGACCACGATAACTGGCTGGGAGGTCAAGCCTGATGGGGCTGCATAGCGTTCCAGCCTGTTGGCCATGGTGTTCCAGATGCGTAGTTTCAGGTTGTGTTTGCCAGTTGGCAGATTGAATCGGTATGGCGCCAGTGTGCGGCATTCTGTTGGCGTGTCATCCACCAGCAGTTCAGCCGTGTTTTTGAAGCCTGGCAGTTCCAGGCAACTGTTTTTTGAGATGGCAATTTCGCCAAGGTCAACGAGAGCTTCGCCTGAATAGAATACCTGTCCTTGCTTTTCCCAGCCGCAATCCAGCGAGAGCTGTGTACACCTGGGGCTGAGTGTGTAATGTACTGCCTCTGGTTCATAGATTTCCAGAAGATATTCGGTGTGTGCCTTCCTGCAATAGTCGTTTTGTGTTTCCAGCGCGACGTCGAAGTTGCCTTGAAGCAGGGCAGGCGTGGTGAATTCCGCTGCATTCTCCAGTGAAATGCTGTTGCTTTTCAATGTCTTGAGTGCATATCCCTGGTACTTGTCCCCGAATATGTCAAGCATGAAAGCAGGATGGCATTGCTTCTTGTTGAACGAAACTTTGCCTTTATGCCCTGCGGGCACAAGCAAAGAGATTTCCATGCCAGCTGGAGCGGCGAAGTCAATCTGCTTTTCAAACGGAATGATGTTCTTGTCTTTCCAGGCTACATCGTATCTGCCATTGAATGTATGTGTGGTTTTACGCTTTGTTGCATTCCTGTATGCTTCGAAAGGCCCGCCAAAGATGGCGATTTCTCCAGGTTCCAACTCGATTTCGTAAGTTTTCCCATTGTAAAGCAAGTTGCCTGACAGGGCCTTGGGCTGCCAGATATTCGCGACAAGGAGATATTCCTCGCCATTGAGGGAACGCCTCATGTATGCCAGTTCGCCGCCTGAGAAGGTCACGCATGGCTTTGGTAGTTTGGACGAAGGCTTTTTCAAGGTGTCAACCACATTGGAAATTGGGCCGTCATAACCTTCTGGCACGATGATGTAGCCTTCCGCCCTGCGGTTCAGTTTGTCGCAGAAGTCGAAGAATGGCTGGCTGTCCGCATTGTTCCATACCTTCCGCGTCGGGTCGATTACGGCGTATTCCGCCACATATTCGCCTGCGGACGCAGCCTGGCACCAGCGGGCAAGCGTGTCGTTGAACTGGCGAAGCCCGTATTGCATGGTGGTATGGGTATATTCTGGAGGAGCGAAGAACTTGATTTTGCCGTTGAAGCAGTGGTGCACTGCATGGGGCACGATGAAGTTGACGCCTTGGATTATCTGCCATGCGGCAATGCGCTGCAAATCATTGTATGTGACACCCCAGTTGGTGGCGGCGAACATCTCGCATAGGCAGCGTTGCTTGCCGCCCAGCACTGCGGCACTGCCTGCGTATTTTGCGCGTATGTCCAGACTTGTGTCGTTCATGCGTGGTGGCGTGAGATATTCCGTGCCACCGCCCAAGGTGACTTTGGGTGTGTACATGCGATTGTCGTAGTGGGTTCCTCCATCAAGAATGAGAATCTCGTGGTCCGTGCCAGGATAGTCTGAATGGCTCAACAGCATTAATGGCTCGCCTTCCGTGAAAGCGGAACTGCGGCGGCATCTTTCGTAATTGAGAGGCCCCGTGTCCGAACTGTGGAAGGAATACAGCACATTGTGCGCCTGGCACCAGGTATGGTTTGCGGCAAACCATGCTTGATACAATTCACCACAAAGTTGCCAGTAGTCTTCCTTGACTTTGGACGGTTCATCTGCGAAGAGTTCTTTCAGCCGTGTTTCTATGCGGTAGCCATGCCTTGAGGCGAAAAGGGAACTGAAGTTGCTGCTCCAGGGATAGTATTGTTCCTTGCATTCCCTGGCGTTTTGGGCGTTGAAGCGCCTATTGTCCGCATCGGAGAAGAAGCCAGTAATGCCGTTGCCGAAGTATTGAGCAAAGTGCCTGTAGTATTCCTCGTACACGAAGCGGTGGAAATATTCATGGCTTTTCGGTTCTTCGAATGCAGGAAAGCCCCATGGTACTTCCAGCACTTCCAGGCGCCCTTCCTTGTTTGGCTTGAGGCGCAGTTGCTTCAATGTCGGATCCGCCGCCTCTATGCGGCCTGCGGCGTCTCCTGGCGGGTAGTTGAAGCCGTCATTGATCCATAATTGCAAATTGAGTTTAATGCAGGCAAGGATGAAGCGCTTGGTTAAATCAAACCACTGCTTCGAAAGGTAGCCTTGTGCATCGAAGCCCAGGGGCGGCTTGTTGAAAAGCACAATTCCGCCATAGCCCAATGCCTTGACGCGCTGCATTGCCTTCTGTATTGCAAGAGATGTGTATGCTTCGGGAGCTGTGGTGTCCAGAAAATAAAATGGCACTGGTCTGAACTGGTCCAGTTCTGGGGAGGATGTGTTGTTTTTCAGCATGATTTTTATGTGCGTGTTCAGGGGGGGATTATATTCTCGCCGCTGCCCATTGGGTGTCTTGCCGTATGTCTTCTGTAATTTCGTGTTTGAAAAGCAGGAACTTTATGCTGGCTGTTTGCGGGAATGCGGCAATATGCTTGAGCAGGTTTTCCTTGTTGTCGGCCAGTTTTTCGTATTCGGATGGCTCTGGCTCCACGATGAGCACGGGAATCTGGCTTGGCTTGTCACCAACACCTACCAGCAGGCTTCTCCTGACACCAGGGAAGGTATTGGCAATTTCCTCGCAGCATGCGGAATATAGTGTTTCGCCTGAGGCTGTTTCAACAGTGCTGGCCTTGCGTCCGCAGTACCAGATTGTGCCGTTTTCGTCCATAAGACCTAGGTCGCCAGTTGCCGTGTCTATGAATATCTCGCCTATTCCTTTTTTTGCATCGACAATCTTGAGTTTTGCGTTTGCGGTGCCTGTTGCTATGGGAAGTCCCTTGCCCATATTCTCTTTCTGGTGGCACAATGCCAGCATATCCTGTCCATTTATGGCGGAGACAAAACCAGATTCGGCAAGTGAATAAGTTTGCATGGTGGAGGCATCGATGTCAAGTGCGTATGATGCCAATGCAGTGCTGGTCGTTGATATGGCAGGCGGCCCTAGTATCACAGCATTTTTCAAACCTAGAAGCCTGCGGTTCTGCTGCTTGCAGAAATCCACTATTTTATACCATGTATTGGTGTATGCGAAGGCATATTCTGGCTGTGTGGAAATAGTGGCGTCCATAATGCTCTGAATATCCTCGTCTTCGGCAATGACGGTTCTGCCCATGCACAGTTCCATCAACGTGCATGGCAATATGCAGGATAGGTCGGCATTTGTACTTTGTTTGGGGAACATTTCCTGCATCGCATTGAGGCGTTGCTCCATCATTTTGCTTGTAAGTACCACGCCCCTTGGCTCTCCAGTGCTGCCTGCTGTGAAAAGTATGGCCTCTGCGTCGTTTTCACCAAAATCGTAAATCGGAGATTCTTCCTGCTTGCATTTCAGTTTTCCTACTGGGATGCCTCCGAACAGTTGGAAACGGCCTATCATTATGTTCACATCTACAGTGCCAAAGGCGCGTCCAAAGAAAACTTTTGAAAAGAATGTGGAGGGTGTGCCGATGAAGGCGGTAGGGGCGCTTTGCATGACGCAGGTCAATGCATACGACCAGCCGCGCCATTGTGGGAGAATAATGGGAACTGCGCCTAGCTTCATGGCCGCAAAGTACAGTGAAAACAAATCCAGGGAGGGTTTTGCAATGAAAATGGCCTTCATGCCAGGGCGCAGTCCTGCGTTGGAAAGTCCCCATGCAAGTTGGTTGCTTCGCTGTTCAAGTTCAGCAAAAGTCATTGAGGCGAAGTCGTTCTCCCCCTTGCGTATGAGAATGGCCTGCTTTTCTGGCTGTGCTGCAGCCTGTTCCCTTATGTGCCCTGCTATGTTGCCCATGTTCATTCAGTAGTTTTGCAAAGTGCGTTTCAATGCAGTGACAAGTTGTTGTATTTCGGCTGTGGTGTTTGTATGAGACAGACTTACTCGTATGGCGCTTCTTGCAAGTTGTTCGCTACCCGCCGCATGAATCATATTTTCACTTGGCCTGCCTGTCTCCGCTGTGCAGGCTGTCCCTGACGAGAGCAGAATACCTTCTTTTTCTGCAAGGATGCGTACAATTACCGCCCCTTCGTATCCTGGCAAGGCGAACATCGCTATGCCAGGGTAGGCATTATCGGGAGAGATGCGCACGTATTGCAGTCCACTCTCATTCAGCATGGACCATAGTTGCTGGTTCAAGGACGTGATTTTGCGGTAGTTTTCTGCCTGGTGGGCAGCCCTGTCGCAGGCGACCTCCGCAAACAATGCTATGGACACCGCATCCAGTGTGCCTGGGCGCAGGCCATTCTGCTGCCCGCCGCCGAACATAAGCGGTTTTATGGCAATTCCCTTCTTTACTACCAGCGCTCCAATGGAGGCTGGTCCACCGATTTTTCTTGAGGAAAGCGCCAGCATGTCAATTGAGGCACTGCGCCATGGAATGTCAATCTTGCAGAATGACTGTGCTCCATCCACGAGAAGCAGGTCCTTGCCAATCTCTTTTCTCAATGCCACCAAGTCACAGATACGCCCTGTTTCGCTTTCGATATGGCTGCTTGCAAATGAGTTTCTGCTCTGGTTTTCGGGTTTGGGCAGCAATGTGGCTGGCTCGGCCAGGGCAGGGTGGCTGCCTTCATTCAACGTAAGTTTTCCCAATGAGTTCAACGCCAGGTTCAGTGCTTCTGTCACTCCAGAGGTCCAGATTATGAACGCATTGTCTGCTCCCAGTATGCGCAGTATGCGCTCTTCCGCCAACAATATCCTGCGTCTTGATATTTCGGCGTATTTTGTGCCCCCATGTGGATTATATGGGATTTCCCCGCAAAGCTGTGCAAACCATTCCGCAAGCCTAGGATGGGGCAATGCCGATGCTGCCTCGTCAAAAAAAACAGGAGGAGCGCCTGCCTTGACAGGCGCTCCTCCTGGCAATGTAATTGACTGTGAGGTCACGTTAGCGCATTATTTGATTTCGTCTGGAATTGCGTTCTTCTTTTCTGCTGCTTTTGCTGCCTTGTTCTTATTGATTTCCTCTTGGAGTTTTGCGATTTCCTCTGGATTGCTCTTCAGGTAAAGCATGCCGCTCTTCTGGTCATAGGTGTACTGACGCTTTGGATGGATCTGGTAGATTACGAAAAGTGCGTTTTCAATGATTGCATGTGCCCGCTTGTAGTTGTCCTGCTGTGTCTTCAGTGCCTCTGCCTTCTTCTTGTCTTTTTCGTTTTTGATTGCTTCATCAAGTTGAGCGATTCTTGCCGCGATTGCGCTCTTTCTGTTGACTGCTCTTGCGAATGTGTCGTTTACTGTTCCAACTTTGAGATAGATTGTTGACTTTACCTTGTCGTATTCATATTCCCTGCGGTTGCCGATTCCGAAAACCACGTCCATGTACAGGTTCAAAACTGCCAGCTGCTGGCGGGCGTTCGCCAAATTGCTTTCCAGCACCTTCTTGTCGCTTTCCGAAACCTTGTTCAACTTTGCTGCTTCTGTGACGATGTAGTTGGCCAGCATTTGACGCTTGTTCAAGGCCTTGGCGAAAGCCTGTTCCATTGAGCCCAAGGATATCAGCTTTGTCTCTTCTTTTTTTGCTTCTGCCTTATCTGCGCCGAAAACAGCCGCCACAGAAACCAAAATTACCAATGCAAGTGATTTAATTGACATTGAAGTCTCCTTTTTGTAAGGTGAATATTAACAAAAGAAAATTTTGCGAAAATTTAAATGCAATCATTGATTTGTCAATGTAGCATTGCTTATTTCTTGCCCAGAATTGACCAATTACTTCTTTGGAGCGGGCTTCTTGCCGTCTGTGCCAGTCAGCACCATTTTGGGGATGTCCTCCCAGCGGCGTCCCTTCCATGGGCGGAGGTGGTTCAGCGAGGTCAGTGTTTCCTGCGTCGGCCCATTGTCGGAATCGGACAGGTGCACGTCGATGCCGAAAGTCGCGCCCAGTTTGACATCCGATGGCTTGATTTTGAATACCTTCCATGGGAAACGTGCCTCAAGGATGTAGCCGTCCTCAGTGAAGGAGGCTTCAACCTCAACGCCTTCCCATGGTTCGTTTGGCGGAACCACCAGGTTGCCGCATGCCTCCACGTCCAGCACAGGATCGCCTGTTTTTTCAGGTGAACCAGGCGTGAAGCCGAACACATAGAGGTTGCCTTTTGAGATGACGCCTTCGATGCCTTCCTTCAGTCTTGGAACAAATGAGACCTCGATATGGTCTGTGTAGAAGAGCTTTCCTTCGTCCACAACGATTTTGTCATCCACCACTTCCACCAGAAGATACAGGTAGTTCTGGTCGTAGCAAAGGGAAACGGAGCCAGACAGGTCGTCTTCGTCTTTCCAGTTATGGTTTCCCCACATAACATTCTTCTTTGTCACCGATATTGAGGAAGGTACCCGTTCCCAGTCCCTGTTGTCACCGTCAACCACTGGCGGCGGGTCTGGCTTGAGTGGGCAGACGAGTTCAACCCTTGGAGGCAATTTGGGTTTGGCGGTCTTTGCTTCCTGTGCTGGCAATGCATTTGCCAGAAGCACCGCGGCTATGGCTAATATGAGGTGTTTCATTTTTATTCTATTGTTATCCTGGGATTTTCAACGATGTCAACTGGCTTGTATTTTGGATTGAACCTGGCGGTGTTGCTGAAGGTGATTGTGTTGCTTCCCTCTTGCAGGAAGTCACTGATGTCCACCTTGAATTCAAAGGGGTTTCTTGATGGAACAGAGGCCGGGCAGTATGTGTTCTCCGTGTCAATGGCGAAGCATGCTGGCGAGTAGAATATCAAGTACGAATTACTGCCATTGATTCTGTATATCTTGCCTGTGGAGGATGTGAACTCCTTGTATGGCTTCACAATCTGCTTTTCAGTCATGGTCTTGCCATTGACGGCTACGCTCAGGATTGGTGCGTGTCCTGCCACCCTGGGACCATTTGCACGTGCCAGAAATTCCAGATATGCCTTTTTCCCTGCGGGAACAGCAGGTTTGTCAAAGGTGAACTTCTGAATCTTGAGTTCCTCTGGCATGAAATAGCGATTGATTGCGCCCAGAGGAATGACATTTTCCGAGGCGGCATTGCCGTCCACATTTTCGGGATATTGTTTCCATGTGACCTTGCCGTCCGCGCCAGTCACTGCCACGGCGAGGGCGCCGTATGCGGGAACTTCCAGCTTTTTGACAGCGGAGCCAGTCAGTTTCTCGTTGAGAAGCCTGCCGCGTATTGAGTGATACACGCTGATTTCGCGTGCATCGTCACCAGTCACTTCGATTGTGGCATTGCTTGTGCCCCTGTACAGGCAAATA
>JAFSTJ010000281.1 GCA_017450525.1 Victivallales bacterium
AGAGGAAATCGAGGCTAAGATCAAGCAGGAGGACCAAGCGGGGCGCGGCACGGAGATGCTGGAGGTCGTGGGGCATGAGCAATATGCGTATCAGCGCTATTTCAACTATCTGCCCGACTATTTCCAGCGCCTTGAGGCTGGTATTCGCACTGCGGATGAGTTGGGGTACAGACCTGTGTTTTTCAATGACGGCATTTTCGGCAATACGGCATGGGAAGGTAGATGATGAGAGCAATATTAGGCATAGTCTTGATTTTGGCATTGGGGACAGTGATTATGGCAGAGGAAGCATTTGACGTAACCAAGATTGATAAGTATATGCAAGTTGGCAAGGCGGACGAGACAGGGCTTGCTTGGCTGGACCCATGGGAGGCACCATTCCAGCTGTCAGGCATGTACCGTTTCAGCGATGAGAAGAAATTCCAGCGCATACCGCAGAAGATGATGGAGGGGCTTCGGCCTGGGCTGATTAGCCTGGCGAAATGCACGACTGGTTTCCAGTTGCGTTTCAGGTCCAATACCACCCGCATCAATCTTGCAGTGTCTGTGCCCAAGTGCAAGCAATCCTCGTTGCAGGCACAGGCTGGGCAATACGGCTTCGATTTGTATGTGGACGGCGTTTACTGGAGCCTAACTCAGGTTCCTGACAATACAAAGCCATACAAGTTTGAACTGTTCAACAACAAGAACGCTAAAATGCGGGAGTTCGTGCTTAACTTCCCATTGTATAATGGCGTGAACTACCTGCGCATTGGCCTGGATGAAAATGCCAAGGTGGAGGCACCCACGCCACGCGCAATATCCAAGCCTGTGGTGATTTACGGCACATCCATTACCCAGGGCGGAGCCGCTTCTCGACCTGGCATGGCATTCACAAACATCATCAGCAGGAAACTGAATATTGACATACTCAACTTTGGCTTCTCTGGAATGGGGCAGAATGAGCGTAAAGTGGCTGAGATATTGGCGGAAATCAAGGAGCCAGCAATGTACATCATTGACAGCGAGGCAAACAGCGTGTCTTCGGCGAAGGTCAATGAAAGGGTGCCAGTATTTCTGGATATACTGAGGAAGGCCCACCCAAATGTGCCCATTCTGGTGCTATCCAAGGTGAAATATGGTCCCAGATATGGCTCCCAGATTCCGCTGCTAAAGGAGGAATTCCGCAAGATTGTGGAGCAGAGGCAGCAGGCTGGAGACCAAAACATACATTTCTTGGATGGTTCGGATTTCTTCGGCCCAGACGACGAGTATTTTGAATGCACAACAGACAGCGCCCATCCAAATGATTTGGGCTTCTTCCGCATGGCGAAAGCAATCACCCCCGTGGTGAAGAAGCTGTTGAAGTTATAATTTGCATGTGGGCGCCAATGTTTATGTGGGTTCCCACATAAACATTGTTCCTGCATTAAAGGAGCATTATGAGTAGCATAAAAGCCAATTTTGAGAAGGTAATCGGGAAAATCAAGCCGTTGCACGGCATCAACAACACGCCTATACTCTACAACAAGAAATTGCCTGAATTGCAGGCGGCTGGGATACCCTACGTGCGACTTCACGATACAGGTGGTGCATTTGGCGGCTCGCATCTAGTGGATGTGCCCAATGTATTTCCTGACTTCGATGCGGATGTGAACGACCCTGCGTCATACGACTTCGACTACACCGATGCCTATTTCAGGACTTTGCATGCCTCTGGACTGATGCCATTCTACCGTCTTGGCGTTACCATTGAGAACAATTACCAATTGCATCCATACAGGGTAAAGCCGCCAAAGGATTTTCATAAATGGGCGGAGATATGCTGCCACATAGTCAGGCACTACAATGAAGGGTGGGCGAATGGCTTCCACTATGGCATCAAGTATTGGGAAATATGGAATGAGCCAGAATCGCCTGCAATGTGGCAGGGTACCGACGAGGAATTCTTTGAATTGTATGCCATTGCCGCGAAAGAATTGCGCAGGCAGTTCCCGCATCTTAAAATCGGCGGCTATGGCATAAGCGGCTTCTTTGTCACCACCAGGAAGAACCAGTCTGCTTTTAGGCATCATTATATGGAGATGTTCAACAAATTCATGGAGTTCAAGAAGCAGCAGGGGGATGAATTGCCCTGGGACTTTGTGACGTGGCACCTCTATACCAAGGATCCGCATGAAACGCTGGCTCATGCTAATTACCTCAAGCAGCGTCTGCACGATGCGGGACTTGACAATGTGGAGAGCATTCTGGGCGAGTGGAACTACGTTGAGCATGAGACCTGCTCCAGGGATAAGGATCCTTGGGATGAAATGCGGGGAATGCCTGGAGCCGCAGCCGTTGCCGCAACGTTTGCCCTGTTGCAGAAGGGGCCAGTGGATATGGCGCTATACTATGACGCGATGCCGATGCGCAAATACTGCGGCATGTACTACTACCCAGAGTACAAAGTATCCAGGACATACTATTCATTCAGGGCATTCAACGAGCTGTACAAGCTGGGGCAGTCGGTGGAGTGCTCAAGTGGCGAGCAAGAGGACGGCATTTACTGCATAGCCGCCAAGGACGGCAAGGGCAAGGCGGCGCTTCTTGTGGTGAACCGCCAGAAGATGAAGCAGGTCGTGCCTTTGGAAGTAACTGGCGTTAGTGGAATGCCTGAGATACTGGTGCTGGATGAGGACAGGGTGCTTACCGAGACAAACTGGCTATTGGAGAAATCCAGCGGCAACATCGCCAATGGCAAGGCACCGCAGGGCGAATTCGCTGGAGCAAATCCAGGGTATGAACAGGCGGAAAAGGAACAGATGCTCCTCACATTGCCGCCAGAATCGGTTTTGCTACTGAAATATTGCTAAGAAAGTTCCACCTGTATGGTTGGAGGTAGCCAGCGCGTCCCGCGCTGGAGGTAGTAGCCAGCGCGTCCCGCGCTGGAGGTAGTAGCCAGCGCTTCCCGCGCTGGAGAACTGCTAGTCGCAAATTGCCGG
>JAFSTJ010000282.1 GCA_017450525.1 Victivallales bacterium
CTGTACCAGCTGGCCTTCCAAAACTGTGGCTTGACTGCCCTAACTTAAATCGACAGCCTATGTTGCAAAGCATCTTCGATAAATCCTACTCAATATCAATGGCTGACCCATTACCGCTCTTCTTAACGCAGAAACGCAGAGATTTTAACGCAGAGGCGCAGAGACGCAGAGACGCAGAGATTTTTAATGATATTTCAAATGACTTGCACAGTTTTACTGTTATGGCAGTTTATGGCAAATTAAAAAGACTCTGTGCCTCTGCGTCTCTGCGCCTCTGCGTTAAAATCTTTGCGTCTCTGTGTCTCTACGCCTCTGCGTTAAAATCTCTGCGTTGAAATAATGGCCTCTGCGTTTTTGATGCCGTCGATGGCGGCGGAGACGATGCCGCCTGCCATGCCCGCGCCTTCGCCTGCGATATACAGGCCAGGCATACTGCTGGCGCCATAGGTGGTGCGTTCAAAGCGCACTGGGCTGGACACCCTGGTCTCAACGCCAGTAAGCAGTCCTAGTTGAATGAAGCCGTGTGCCTGCCTGTCAAAGGCACGCAGCGCATTGGCAAGAGCCGTATATATGGGCGCGGCTAAAGTGTGCAGAGCCTGGGGCGTCATCCCAAGCGGATAGCTGCCGCCTTGTATGGATTTGGAGCATTTGCGCTCCAGAAAGTCAGCCGCTTTCTGCGCAGGAGCAGTATAGTCTCCACCGCCTTTGGTGAAAGCGTCTGCCTCGATGCGTTCCAAGAATGAGAATGCCTCAGCTGGCGAGGCGAATGTGTCCGCCGCCAATGTGGATATAATTGCAGAATTGGCGTACTTGCCATTGCGTGCCGAATTGCTCATGCCATTTGTGCACAGGGTGTTTTCTTGACAGGTGGCTGGGATGATTACACCGCCTGGGCACATGCAGAACGTGGTGGCACCAGGCATGTTTGCCGTGCTTGAAATGGAATACTGGTATTCTGCCGCGCCTAGCGCTGGATATGATGCCTTGCTGCCATAGCGTATCTCATTGATGAATGACTGTGGATGCTCTATGCGGCAGCCCATTTGAAACGGCTTCATCTTGAATGCAATGCGCCTGGTGAGGGACAATATCAGCTGCCTTGCGCTGTGCCCGCAGGCGATGAGCGCCGCTGGGGCCTCCAGTCTTTCGCCCTTGTCGGTGAGCAATGCCTGAAAATGCCCGTTTCCAATGACATCCACAATCTGCGTGCCCCAGATGAAACGACCACCAGAGGCGATAATGCGCTTACGCAAGGCGGCAATTACGCCTGGCAACAAGTCGGAGCCAATATGGGGATGGGCAAAGTACAGTATTTCAGGTGGTGCACCTGCCTCCGCAAAGGTGCGCAAAACGTATGAGCAGCGCACATCGTGGACGCGGGTGTACAGCTTGCCGTCAGACCAGGTGCCAGCACCTCCTTCGCCGAAGAGATAGTTGCTTTCTGGATTAAGCCTGCGTGTGCGGAGAAACTCGCTTATGTCCTGCTGCCGTGTCTGGACATCGTATCCGCGCTCAATCACAATTGGCTCTGCTCCCGCCTCAGCCAGCACCAATGCCGTGAAAAGCCCCGCTGGCCCCGCACCCACGATGAGCGGATTGCGCAAAGTAGTGTGTTCTGGTTGATGCCAGGAATCCTCCTTTCTTGCAGGAGCAAAGTCACCTTTAGGATGCGTCCCATCCCGCAATTCCACATCCAAGGCGTACAGCAACCGCACATTGCTTCTATGGCGGGCGTCTATGCTGCGTTTTTGTATCCTGTAGGAAACAATGTCATCTGGCATTATATGCAAGGACTTTGCAATATAAGGTGCTAACATCTTGTCGCAGTCACGCGAAAGGTGCGCCGCCTCCAGATTTATGTTCGCGCTAATGTGCATTTATGGCAATAAAAAAGGCAGGCAGTTATCAAACTGCCTGCCAAAACGGATTTCTATAAAATCGGATTATTGATTGTCAATACTTGGGTTCAAGTTTGACTTATTCAGCACTCAAATCAGAAACAAGACTTGACTTGTATGCGAAGCAGGACTTTGCGATTTCTGCATCAGTGGAACTTGCAGGAGCAACATGCCCGTCAACGTATGTGATGTTGATTTGACTGTTGTGGCGGCGGCGGTCAATCTTTTCATCCTTGTCAAGAGTAACAATGCCTTTGGTGTACTTCTTGCTCTTTTTCTTGCATCTGCAATGGTACATTCCGTACCTGCAGCTTGGATGGCAATCTTCCAGGAATGAGGGAACGGCACTGGCACTTTTGACAGACGAAATCTTGTGAGTCTTCAATTGCTCGTTGTCTTCTCCTGAAGCATCGTTTCCTTCACGGAACAGTGGATTGATTGCGTATGCGAGAGCAGAATCACTTTCGTCAGTTGGGCAGGCATAAACATTGATGTCTCCAACGTATTGGTACAGAGCACCGTTTTTGGCGCCGTTGCTGTCGCCAGCTATAGAGGCCACCACATCATCATTGTATGAGTAGCTTGCCCAGCTCCAAACATTGTTTCCATACCATGTCGGCATAATCTGCTTGTTGTCACTGACATACATGTTTGTTGCTGTTCCGAACTGCTTCATGTTGTTGACGCAGGAAATGGCCTGTGCCTTGTCACGTGCTTTGCCAAGTGCGGGCAGAAGCATTGCTGCCAGAATCGCGATGATTGCGATTACGACCAGAAGTTCAATTAGTGTGAAAGACTTTTTCATTATGTTGTCCCCTTTTTATTACCCTTATAATTATTTTAAAGTAACAGAGATACTGCTCTTGTATTTGAACATGTCCTTGTAGATGTCATCCCAAGTCTGGTTGCTTGGCGCCACGTGGCCATCCACGTATGTAATGTTAATTGTGTTGTTGTGGCGCTTTTCACCAGCTGTATGCCTTTCATCAAGTTCGTATGAGTCGCCGTCCTTTGTGACTTTGCACCAATAGAGGCCGTAGCGGCTTGTGATTGTGCCACCATCTTCGAGGAAGAGCGGAATTGAGCTGGCATTCTTATAGGCGGAAACCTTGTGGACGTGGCGTGTCAGGTTGTTGATGGCGTATGCCAAAGGCAGGTCTTCTTCATCGGTTGGGCACTTGTAAACTTCCTTGTCACCAACATATTGGTAGAGAGCACCCTTGCTTGAGATTGGGAAGCGTACGTCCTCGTCGCTGTGCTCAGTTCCTTTGAAGCCAACCCAGCTGTCCGCCGTGCCATCCAGTTCGTTCACGTTGTCGCCTGAACCGGCATATCTCATTGTGGGCAGAATCTGCTTGTTGTCACTGGTGTACATTGCCGTTGCAGTTCCGAACTGCTTCATATTGTTGACGCAGGAAACAGCCTGTGCCTTTTCACGTGCCTTGCCAAGTGCGGGCAGCAGCATAGCAGCCAGGATTGCGATGATTGCGATTACAACCAGAAGTTCAATTAGTGTGAAATTCTTTTTCATTGTTTTCTTCCTTTGATTTGTTTTATTTAATTTAAGCAAATGACTTAATTGTCGTAGCTTGCAGGAATGCTGTCAGTAACCGTAATGCCTGAACTCTTGTATTTGTAGCAGGCGACTGCGATTTCCCTGAATTTCTGGCTTGTGGGGGCGACGTGGCCGTCAATGTAGGTGATATTGACTTGGTTGTTGTGACGCCTGTCGGTATAGTGGTGGGTTGTCTTCAGTGTGTAGGTGGTGTTGTCCTGGACTTCGCACCAGTAGAGTCCGATGCGGTTCGAGATTCCACCGCCGTCCTCGATGAACAGAGGAACTGAGCTGGTGTTCTTGTAAGCGGAAATCTTGTGTACCCTGCGTGTCAGGTTGTTGATGCAGTAAGCCAGGGAAAGGTCTTCCTCATCCGATGGGCACTTGTAGACTTCTTTGTCGCCGACATACTGGTAGAAAGATCCGTTACCTACAAAGAAGCGTTCGTCGTCATCTGTCTTTGTACCATCGAATCCAATCCAGCTGTATGCCAGTGCCTGGCCTGAATTTGCCTCTGATGCGTTGTAGTTGATTGTTGGGAGGATTTGCTTGTTGTCACTGACATACATGGCTGAAGCAGTGCCGAACTGCTTCATGTTGTTGACGCAAGAGATGGCCTGTGCCTTTTCCCTGGCCTTGCCAAGTGCGGGCAGAAGCATTGCTGCCAGGATTGCGATGATTGCAATTACGACTAAAAGTTCAATCAGTGTGAAATTCTTTTTCATTTTTTTCCCTTTTTTGTTATTTCTATGTTATTATTCAAATACAGAACCATCTGTCTGTCGCATATTATACCAAATCCCCAAAACAAATGCAAGGGCTTTTGCAATAAAAAATCAATTATCGCTAAAAATACAAAAAAACCTTGGCAAATGCCAAGGCTTTGAAATCATGTCCACCAGAAAAAACTGGCGGGGTTGACGGGAGTCGAACCCGCGACCTTCGCCGTGACAGGGCGATGCTCTAACCAATTGCGCTACAACCCCAAAAAACTAAGAAAACTGGTTTAAGACTGGCGGGGTTGACGGGAGTCGAACCCGCGACCTTCGCCGTGACAGGGCGATGCTCTAACCAATTGCGCTACAACCCCAGTCTTACGTGGTTTCCTTTGTGTGAAAACGCGGCTTAATTTACTTGCATTTCCTGTTTTGGCAAATCGCATAGTTAAAAAAAGTTTCAAGTGGACAGTTGACAGTTCTGTGCCGCGGCGTTTTCGCCGCGGATAGCGCGGTTGTTGCCAAACGCGGGTGAAACGCCCGCGCACAGAACGAAAGCGGAGCTCGCTCCGCGCATCCAACAGTCCACTGTCCACTGTCCACTTGAATTAGAGTGGCTTGCAATTAAATTTATGCACGATATGAGGAGAGTACAATGATAGATTTGCATTGCCATACCACTGCTTCGGATGGAGTTACGCCGCCTGGTGAACTGCCGCGTCTGGCCGAGAGCCAGGGGCTTTCGGCTGTCGCCATTACGGACCATGACACGATAGACGGTGTGCAGGACTTTCTGGATGCGGCTTGCATTGATGTGATTCCAGGCATTGAACTGTCCGCCCAGGGTCCCAATGGAGAAAACATACATTTGGTTGGCCTTTTCATCGACCATACGGCCGCACCATTGTTGGAGACGCTGGAGACATTGCGCCGCTGGCGGGATGAACGCAATATGCGCCTGCTGCGGAACATAATTGACACTGGCGTCGATATAACGTTTGAAGAGGTCAGCGCATTGTCGGATGGCGTGATTGGGCGTCCACACATTGCGGATGTCCTCATTAACAAGGGATATTGCAAGGACAGTCAGGATGCGTTCAGGCGCTATCTTGGAGAGAGGGCGCCTACATATGTGCAAAAAGAGGCCTTACCTTATGGAAAGGCGATAGAGGTGATACATGCCTCAGGCGGGCTGGCAATCTGGGCGCATCCAATGGCACGGACCAGCATGACAAACACCAAGTTCAAGAAAATACTGGCGGATTTCGTTGCAGCGGGGCTGGATGGTGTTGAGGCGTATTATCCAGAGCATACGATAACGCGACGCATGACCGTGGAGCACGAGGCGGAAGTCAACGGGCTGCTTGTCAGCGGGGGCAGCGACTACCATGGCGGTAGCAGGCACGTCGGTGTCCTGCCTGGTGGATTTTCGAATGGCGCACCTTTGTGTGTGCCTGATGAATTACTGGAAAGGATGAAGCGTCGCATCAAAGCAAGATGAATACATTGGATGATACAATTTGCGCCATGGCGACTGCGGCTGGCGGAGCATTGGCTGTAATACGGGTTTCAGGGTCAGAGGCCTTCAGCCTGTCGGCTAAATGCTGGACTGGCAGTCAGAGTTTGCCTGAATTGCCTGAAAGGCGTTTGTGCCTTGGGCAATTTGTAGATGAAAATGGCGTGATTGATCCCAGTTGCATTGCGGTGCGCATGCCAGGACCCCACAGTTATACGGGCGAGGATGTGGTGGAATTTCACTGTCATGGCGGCGCAATCTGCGCCAGGGCGGTTCTGCGCCAGTTGCTGAAATGCGGAATACGCCATGCCGAGCCTGGCGAATTCTCCCGCAGGGCATTCCTCAATGGCAAGATGGATTTGACGCAGGCGGAGGCTGTGGCGGAAATGATAAGCGCTGGCAGCGAAGCCGCATTGAAGTTGGCTGGGAGGCAACTGTCTGGTGAAATCGGCAGGCGCATCAATGAAGCAGAACAGGCATTGAATGATATTCTTGCCGAGGTGGAGGCGGTGCTGGACTTCCCCGAAGAGGAGATTGATTTCCCCAGTCCAGATGGCATAATCGCAAAATTTCAGGCGCAGATAGCCGACCTTGAAAAACTGGCAGCCACCAGGGAGGAAGGCGAGATCATGCGGGGTGGCGTGTCTTTGGTTATTGCGGGACCGCCCAATGTGGGCAAGTCAAGCCTGCTGAACCGCCTGCTCGGGCGGGACAGGGCAATTGTGTCGGACATTCCAGGAACCACTAGGGATACCATCGAGGCGAGTGCGCAGTTCAGGGGGGTGCCATTCAGATTGGTGGATACTGCTGGGATACGCCAGAATTCCAGCGATGCAGTGGAGGAGGATGGCATGGAACGCGCCAAGACCGCCGCCGCCGCCGCTGATCTTGTGATATGGCTTTCTGATGCAACTGCACCACGCGAATGGCCTGGCTGGAATGTGCGGGGCACGGTGCTGACAGTTTACAACAAGATGGATTTGTGCAAGGACAAGCCAGACGGACTTTGCATAAGCGCACTTACAGGACAGGGCATGGATGCGCTTCTCGCGGCGATGGAGGAGGCCGCCCTGGGCAAATGCCAGCATCATGACAATGACATTGCAGTTGCGGCGCGGCATGCCGTTCTGCTGGAGGAAGCGGCTGAGGCATTGCGCATGGCATTGCCGCCATTGCAGGAATCCGCCTGGGAACTGGCGGCAGTCGGCTTGCGCTCCGCTATCATGAGCCTGGGCAAGATTACAGGCAAGACCGCCACGCCAGATGTGCTGGATACCATTTTCTCCAAGTTCTGCATTGGAAAATAACAAATGTGCGCGGCAAATGGTCGCCATCGGCGCATGGAAACGAAGTGTTCTGAATGCGCGGCTCCTAGCCGCGCACATTAAATATGCCTTTCCAAATTGCTGAATGGAAAATAAGGTGTATTTTATGACACCTGTAGCATTGAGGCAAAAAAAAGACCTATACGCACTAATGTAAAAAGGACGTGCTGTACAGGCTTAAAAACAAATGGAGCGGGTGAAGGGAGTCGAACCCTCCTAGCCAGCTTGGGAAGCTGGAGCATTACCGATATGCTACACCCGCGAAAAATTGTACCTTAATATACAGGGCTTGCAAATTAGCGCAAATCGCCATCTCGAAAGTTTTCACAACCGACAATAGAATGCCAGATAAACAAAAACATACAATCCTGGTGATTGACGATGAACTCAACACCAGGGAAGGCCTACGAATCGCCTTTGAGGACAAATACAATGTCTTGCTTGCAGAGGATGCCATAAAGGGTATCGACCTGCTCAAGCAGCACAATGTGGACGTGGTGCTGACGGATCTGCGCATGCCTGGCATGGATGGCATGGACTTCATCCGCAGGGTGACATCCCTGAAAAAGCACCCGCTGGTCATAATGCTTACTGCGTATGGCTCGGTGCAGACCGCCATTGAGGCGATGAAGGCTGGCGCATACGACTATGTCTCAAAGCCAGTGGATTTGGACAATCTGGAGATGATGATCGACCGCGGGCTGGCGGAACTTGAGGCTGAAGAGGCGCCTGGCAAGGGCGAACTGGACGATGTGGTGGCTGTTTCCGAGGCCATGAGGCATGTGCTGGACAGTGTGGCGAAGGTGGCACCTACGCGCACCACCGTGCTTCTAACTGGAGAAAGCGGTACGGGCAAGGAGGTCATCGCGCGTGCATTGCATTCATTGTCAGGACATTCCAGCGAGCCATTTGTGCCCGTGCATTGCGCCGCATTGAATGAAAATCTGCTGGAGAGCGAGTTGTTCGGCCATGAGAAGGGCGCATATACAGGTGCCAATGAGCGTATGCAGGGGCGCTTCGAAACCGCTGGTGAGGGCACTCTCTTTCTGGATGAAATAGGCGAAATATCCCTGCCCACCCAGGTTAAATTGCTTAGAGTGCTGGAGAATCGGACTTTTGAGCGCGTGGGTGGCAAGGAGACTTTGCCTGTAAAGGCGCGTCTTGTGGCCGCCACCAACAGGAACCTTGCCGCAATGGTGGAAGATGGCACATTCAGGGAGGATTTGTTCTACAGGCTGAATGTGGTGACAATCGACATACCACCTCTGCGCAATCGCAAGGATGACATACCCGCCTTGCTGGAGCATTTTCTGAAAAAGTCCAATGCCGAGAACGGCAAGTCCATTGTAGGCTTTGCGCCAGAGGCGATGGAGGTTCTTCAGGCATACGACTGGCCTGGCAATGTGCGTGAATTGCGCAACTGCGTGGAGAGAATGTCAGTCTTTGCGCAGAGGAATGTGCTTACGCTGGGCGATGTGCCGCAGAATATACGCATGGGCCTGGGCAGGCAGTTCGAGGATGCGACGCGGCCTCCAGCCGAACAGGAACTTGGCATCAGGGACAATGAGAAGAGCCTAATTGTCCAGGCACTGGCGGAATGTGGCGGTAACCGCACCCACGCCGCCGAGAAACTCAAGATATCCAGGCGCACATTGCAGCGCAAAATGCGGGAATATGGCATTAACTAATAATTGATCCACAGATTATCACAGATTTACACGGATTTAAAAAAATAATCTGTGTAAAACTGTGATAATCTGTGGATTAAAATATCGGCGACAATCAAAAATGAAGTTGAGACAGGAACCCCAGGCGGGTACATCTTTTGTAAAATACCAGGGCGATTTGCTGACAATCAGCCTGGAAACCGAAGGGCTGGGTAGCGCATTCCTGCGCACGAATCTGGGCGGGGCCAAGACGCTTCGCCAGGAAGTAATCGCCTCTGTGGAGGACAAGGGGCACGTCGGCACTGACGCATGGCGTGACCTGCCCATGGCGCAGCATGATGGCGTATTTTGCATAACACTGCCATTGTGCGAAGTTGGCGTATTTGAATTCAAGACCTGCTTTGTCGCCAAGAATGGCAATTGGCATTGGATGGAGGGGGACAATTTCCGCGTGAAGGTGGAACCAGCCCTGCTTTGGGCGGACAACACAATCTACAATGCCTTTGTACGGCAGTTCGGGCCAAACATTTCTGGCGGATTTGAGAATAATGATTTGCACGGAGCGGAAGACTTTTTGCGTCAGCATGGCTATGCGGTGCAGCCACCTTCTGGCACATTTGACGATGTGGCGCAGAAACTTGAACACATAATGCACACGCTAGGCTTCCGTATCGCAATGTTCCTGCCTGTGCATCCAGCAAGTTCCGCCTACTCTAAAATGGGACGCTATGGCAGCCCGTTCGCGGCGATGGATTTTCGCACGGTGGATAACGCATTGGCAAAGTTCAACAGAAAGGCCACGCCACTTCAGCAATTCCTGGGACTGGTGGACAAGATACACGCACGTGGCGGACTTGCTGTGCTGGACATGCCCTTGAACCACACGGGCTGGGCTTCCGCACTGCAAACCTCCCATCCCGAATGGTTCTGCCGAAACGAGGACGGCACATTTGAGAACCCTGGTGCCTGGGGTGTGGTTTGGGAGGATTTGTGCCGCCTGGACTTCTCAAAAAAGGAACTATGGCAGGAATTGGCGGACATTGTGCTGCACTGGTGCCGTCTTGGTATAGACGGCTTCCGCTGCGATGCGGGATATATGCTGCCGCTTGACGTATGGAAATACATCAGCGCAAAGGTCAGGGAGGAATACCCCGATACCGTATTCCTGCTGGAGGGGTTGGGCGGTCCTGTCGAGACGACGGAAAGGCTGCTCACTGAAGGCGGCTTGGACTGGGCATATTCTGAATCATTCCAGCAATATGGCTACGAGGCGGAAAGTTCGTATCTGCGGCATATACTTTATTCAGCGCAGAATACAGGCGTATTGGTGAATTTTGCCCAGACCCATGACAACAACAGCCTGGCTGCTGTGTCGCCGCAGTGGGCGTGGCTACGTGTTGCAAGCGCGGCACTCTTGGCGCCTGCTGGCGCATTCGGCATGGTCAATGGCGTGGAATGGCTGGCAACAGAAAAGATAGATGTGCATAGTAGCGCCTCCCTCAATTGGGGGGCGGACAACAATCTGCTGCCTCTGCTGGCAAGTGTAAATAGATTGCTCCGCAGCCATCCAGCCTTCAATGCGGACGCCGTGCTGGAATGTCCACATGGTATTCTTGGAGAAGCGGTGGCATTGCTGCGCAGAGGCGGCGGGCAGAGCGTGCTGGTACTTGTAAATCCAGACGTGTCCAAGCCAGTTACTGTGTCCTTGCCTTTGGCTTCATTCAACCCAGGGGAGCATCCATACGACTTGCTTTCTGGCGCGATGATGCAATTGCGTATTTTCCGCGGCTGGATGGAATGCGAGTTGCCGCCTGGCGCGGTATTCTGCGTTTCCGCGACTCCGTTCAAGGCGGATGCAAATCATTTCGAGGCATTGAGGGACCGTATGCTAAAGGCCACCGCATTGGAGGCGATATCCAATCTTCCAACGCTAAACGAGGTTTTGCTAGAGCGCATTTCGGCATCCTTGGCAGTTTCCAGCGAGGCATTTGTCAAGGAGTACAATGCCGCAGGTGGAAACAGAAACTGCATGCAGTGGACATCCGCCAGGGATTGCAGGCGTCAAGTTGTACTTGCGGCAGGAAGCATTATATGCATTGAGGAGAAGGCACCCTTCATCGCAGAACTTTGCTGTGGTGGCAAGTGCCTGGAAAGGAGGCGGTCCATACGGCGTGATGATGGGAACTGGTTTGCCTTGTTGCTAAATGCCAGTGCCGCAGCAGAAGGACAACTTTTCCAGAAGATGCAGTTGAAAATGCGTATGTTCCCAGAGCCAGAGAAAGATGCTTTAATTTGCGAAGGCGAGGTTTGGCTTGCCGCAGAACAATCGGAATTGAACGTGCGTTTGCGCAAGGAGGCCTCCGAGTTGTCCCCATTGGATACAGGGCTTTGCTCAAATGTTAGAGGCACATATTCCCTGATCCATGCGCAGTGGGCACTCCTGCGAAGCAAGTACGAGGGGCTGCTGGCGGTGAACTTCAATGAGAACTGCCCTGATGTGCGCTTTGCAATGTTGCCACGAGTAAGGGCATGGCTGCGTCATAGGGACTTTTCGTACGAACTGGGGCTGGCCAACCAAGTGGACTTCGCCGTGTCGTATGACAATGCATTGCGCTGGCGTTTCCTGGTGCGTTGCGGGCAAGGATGGGCTGCCAATATCCTGGTGCAGTGGCGCCTGGACAAAGGTGACAATGCAGGTGTTATGAGTTTCACCATGGAGAAACTGGCTGGCAGGCCAGCATGGGACAGGGAACCATTTACGCTGATTATGCGTCCTGATGTGGATTGCCGTTCACACCACGATGTGACAAAGGCGTATCAGGGTGCGGAAAAGGACTTCCCCTCTAGCGTGAATGTACTCGACAATGGCTTTGTATTTTGTGGTGACGGTGTGCATTCGCTTCGTATGACTGCCAGCGCTGGCTCGTTTACACATTCGGCGGAATGGACTTACAATGTGACGCTTCATGTGGAGCAGGAGCGTGGCCTGGACACAGGCACAGACTTGTTCAGCCCTGGCTTCTTTGCCCTGCCTCTTTCCAGCAGGCCTGTGGCGCTGGAGGCAAGCGCAGCGATAACTGAAGGCTTCCCGCAATGCACGTCGGTCAAGCCTGCATTCTATGACGAGATGCCGTTATTTGGCGCGTTGAAGGCGGGGATGCGGCACTTCTATGTTTACCGCTATGGCGAAAAACGTGAAAGGCATGGCTCAATCATTGCTGGCTTCCCATGGTTCCTGGATTGGGGTAGGGATACCTTGATCTGCTTGAGGGGCTACATTGCAGCGGGTATGCTGGACATGGCGAAGGACGCAATCTGCCAGTTCGCACAATTTGAGGAAAACGGCACGCTGCCTAACA
>JAFSTJ010000283.1 GCA_017450525.1 Victivallales bacterium
AACACTATGGCTGAAGAAGGACTCAAACACTTGAAGAACGTTGAGCATGGCGCGGTGCTGTCTATGCCCAGTGACCCATTCGGGTATTTTGCCTGGCCTACAATCATAAGGCAGAAGGACGGCACGCTATGCGTTGTCGCCTCTGGTTTCCGCAAGAACCATGTCTGCCCCTGGGGCAGGACTGTCATAACGAAAAGCAAGGACAATGGCAAGACCTGGTCTTCCCCAAAAATCATAAACAACAGCCCTATTGACGACAGGGACGCTGGACTTGTGGATTTGGGAAACGGGCGTCTGGCGGTGACCTGGTTTACATCAAACACGAAGCAGGTGCTGAAGGGCCAAAGGAAGCGTGACGGAAGTTGGCCAGGCTGGCTTAAATCTCACGTCGCGGTCTTTGAAACCTGGACACCAGAAATCATAGAGCGTGAACTGGGTTCGTGGACCCGCGTAAGCGAGGACGGCGAGTACTGGGGCGAAGTAAGGCGTGCGCCAGTTACATCGCCCCACGGCTTCATTGTGCTGAAGGACGGCTCCTGGCTTTACCTGGGCAAGCAGTGGGAGAATACAGGCAAGGGCATTGAGCTTACTGGACGGTCTGACACGGAGATTTGTGCCGCCCGTTCCACTGACGAGGGAAGAACATGGCTGATAATCGGAACTGTGCCGCGTCCTGAATATATTAAGGCCAACACTTGTCACGAGCCACATGTTCTTGAACTGGGTGATGGCGCATTGCTGGGTGTCATAAGAGTCGAGGGTGCATATCAGGTAGTCAATGGTGCAAATGCCTCGGTTTTGAACAAGGCGCCCAAAGGAGAGTATGACTTCAGGACGATGGTGACGCGCTCCACTGATGGTGGAAAGACCTGGACGACAATGGCGGAGACAGGCGCAAAGGGTGCCCCACCGCATCTGCTGCGTCACTCGTCTGGCGCCATAGTATGCGTGTTCGGATATAGAAGGCGTCCCTTTGGCCAGCACTGCGTGATTTCGTATGACGAGGGCAAAACCTGGTCAGAGGAATATGTCCTCAGGGATGACAGTGAAACCAGGGACTTGGGCTATCCAGCGTCCGTGGAGTTGGAAGACGGTTCGATCTTCACAATCTACTATCAGCACGAAAATACAAGCGAAAAAGCCTCCATTCTCTGGACACGGTGGAAGTTGCCAGAGAGGTAGTAGGATAAGGTACAACGTAAATGGACATTCTTTTTCTTGGAACAGGCGCGGCGGATTGGGACTGGTCTCTGCCGCTTAAGGCTGGTGTGCGTGGAAGCACATGCACAATTCTGGATGGGCATATAATGCTGGATGCGGGGCCGACAGTCCCGTATCGCATGGAGCAGGAAAAACTGAATTCCGCCAGCATAACGGACATTTTGTTCACACATTCTCATTCAGACCATTTTAATCTGGACAGCATTGCGTACATAGCCAATGCGCCTGGGCGCAAGGAGAAACTGCGCCTGTTCGGTTCAAAGGAAATCTTTGAAAATACGGCTGATTTGCCCATTGAGGGCAAATGCCTGGAATATGGTGTTGATTTGCAATTCGGCGAATACAAGTTCATGCCTCTTCCCGCCAATCATGACTTGGGCTCGTTTGAGAAAAAGGCCTACCATTATCTGATTGAAAAGCCAAACGGCGAGTTGATGCTCTATGCGCTGGATGGCGGCTGGTTGATGGGACGAATTAGGGAAGTTTTGAAAGAGCGGCATCTGGACTTGATTGTATGGGACGCCACATCTGGCACAAGCCGCTATAATTGGCGTTTTGGATGCCACAATGATTTGTACATGATACAGTACATGTGCAAGGGCTTCGGGCAACTGAATATAGTAACGGACACCACAAGGCACGTGTTCAACCACATCGCCAGGACTCTTTGGCCAACAACGCCAGAGGAGCGCCAAGCCGCAGCAAAGGAGGCTGGCGGTCTCCTTGCCGAGGACGGAATGAGCATCAGTTTCTGATGAAATGCAGTTGCCGAATTTTGTAAAATTACTATAATGCTCTTGGCGTGTTCTCACTAAGGCAACTTGAGTGGGCGCCGCCTCGGCGCCCACATAAATAAACAAGGAACAACAATGGACTTCTCTTACATATCCCTGGATCCAGTCCAGGTCACACGGCCAACGGAAAAGGAAATGCTGGCAAGCCGCACATGGCAGGGCATACCTGGCATACAGAAGATGCCTTCGGGGCGCTTGTTTGCAATCTGGTATGCGGGCGGCAATGGCGAAGGACGGGACAATTATGCCCAGATGGTCATAAGCGACGATGATGGCATGACGTGGACTGATGCGGTGGCTGTGGTGAACCCGCCAGCGCAAATCAGGGCTTTTGACCCTGTCATTTGGCTTGCGCCAGATGGGCGCCTATTCTGGTTCTGGGCGCAGGGCTGCGGCGGCGAGGCCAATTCAGGCGATGTGTTTGATGGCATAGCAGGGGTATGGTACTCCATATTGGAAAATCCCGACGATGCGCCAGAGGCATTCCGCTTCACGCCTTCCAGACGCATTGCCAACGGCATTATGATGAACAAGCCAACTATATTGAAGGATGGCACCTGGGCCATGCCATGCTCGATTTGGGATGGAAAATATAGAAAACACGAATCTCTAGGAGTGGTGCCTGGTGCTTATATGGTGGTGTCCACCGACAATGGCAAGACGTTCTCTATTCGCGGACGTATTGACTCATCCGTCGTTGAGGGAGGTCCCGAATATGATGAGCACATCTTCATAGAGACCAGGTCGGGCTTACTGCGTTGCTATATGCGTGTCCACAAGGGATTGGCTGAAAGCGTTTCATACGATGGAGGGAGAACCTGGAGCAAGCCAGAGCTGTCATCCATAAAGGCACCGCCTTCACGCATATTCATTGGCCGCCTCAAGTCAGGTGCCTTGCTGCTGGTGAAAAACGACAGCGCGACCATCAGGGAAAAACTCACGGCATACCTGTCGTTTGACGATGGCAAGAGCTGGTCCAATGGCCTGTTGTTGAAGGCCGAGGCGCATGTGTCCTATCCTGACTCATGCCAGGGCGATGATGGCACTATATACATAGTCTATGACAAGGACAGATTCCATGGCGGCTATTTCTACATGTCC
>JAFSTJ010000284.1 GCA_017450525.1 Victivallales bacterium
CCCCTGCTTTATCAGCAGGAGGTCTTCTAGTATATTCGCGGAACACGACATCAATTAGTGTGAGCGCTTACTCTCACGCCTTTTGACCTCGCTGGGCTTCTCGTAGTGCCTACGATTGCGCAGTTCCTTTAACGTCCCCTCTTTGTCCAGCTTCTTTTTCAGACGTCGGAGGGCGCGTTCAATCGGTTCACCTTTGCGGCATTTGATGTCAGTCATTTTTGTTTATTCACCCCCTTTTCGACGGGCTTAAAAAGTTTATGGTTTATGCAGGTAGTTTTCCAGGTTCAGTGAAAAACTTTATTAATATAACATAACTATCCTATATTTCAACTTGAAAGGTCACAAAAAAAGCAAATAGCCAATAGGCAATTGCTCAGTCTTTCACCATATACCCTTTCCACAAGCTCGGCTTTTCCCCACTCCCCAGCGGAACATAAGTGCCGTTTGAATAACTCCAAACCTCTTTGCCCTCCAGGCGCTCCTGTCCATTCACAGGCCCCATGAGATTCCAGCCTTTTACGCACTTTTCTGCTTCAGTGGCCATGCATCCACTCAGTTCAATGCCATCTGTCTCACCGCGATTCTTCTGGAACAACCAGTAGGCACAGCCAGGCTTGACCATGGTAGTACATTGATAGCACTGGCGTTCTGAATCGTATCTTAAGAGCTTCCAGTTCCTGAGCAGTTTCTGCTGACTCTCATTTGTCAAAAGCAAGGGAAAACTAACCAGATTCCAGCCGGGTTCCAGCGCATAGTCTCCCACGCCCCAAGACACCGTCGTGTCAGGCTTTCTAACCTGCACGCGGGCTATTTCACTGGAGAGCTTGCCCAGTTCCACATTGCGAAGATAAAGCGTCCCGCCGACTCCGATTGTGACAGGCGCCGTGTAATCTGTTGAAATATCATCCTCGAAGCTGCCATATTTCAATATGCCTGAGGAGTTGTCTGCTTTTAACGTCAGACTATTCCCCGTCGTGATGCCATTCGGCACCTCCTCATGCTCATTGTCAGCATCCAAAAGCCGATACGTCGGCATTGGAAGACGCTCCACACTCAGTGAAACCGTGGAACTTGCAATAACGCCCTCCCGCACACAACGCGCAGTCAGCGTGCATTCACTGGTTATGACAATGCCCTTCTCCGCGTCATAGACTGCACTTTCCACCGTCGGCTCAGAGCCATCCGTCGTATAGACGATGAGATTGTCGGCAACAGTATTCGCGGCTCGGTATATCACAGCGGAACCAGTGGTTTTCTCTGCGTCCAGCTCCAATGTTGGCGCCGATGCCACAATTGACACATCCATGGATACGACGCCGACCTCTTCATCCATCTTCCCATCGGCAAAGATGGCCGCCTTCAGAGTACAGGATTGCTTGAAGCTCAAATAGGGTGCCCCATAGTCATACTCTGGCGAACTGCTTGTCGGATCACTCCCGTCAACCGTGTACCTCACGCGATATCCATAATCCACAGCATTAGTCGTCAGCAAGACGCATGCCTCATCCAGATAGTTCCCCTCTTTGTCAAAAGAGCACCCCTCAAAATCCTCAATTTCAAGGGAGAGAAGAGGCTTCCATTTCACCCAGTCCAGCCAGACACGATTAAAGCACTTCATAATCGAGTTATATGTGGCAAGGTCTTCGTTGTACCCTTCAGTATCTCCGTTATAATCGTCCTTTACGGGTTTTTCGGGACCATCCGCCATATAGTTTCCGGTATCGGCATCACACTCTGGCATATCCTTTGTGAATACGAACATGATTTCATGGGGAACTTCCCCATAAACAGTCACCTCGGCGCGGTTCTCACTCTCCCCTTCATCGGTATAGGACCAGTCCTCCATAGGCTCCGCATACCCGGAAGTCTCAAACTCCGCATTGGCGTCAAAAAAGTCATCGTCCCTATCGACATAAACCTGTATGCCATCCCCATCCTCACAGCATGTCTTGTAGAAAAAAGTAAAGATGCCAGGACCTATGACCTTGAAGACAAGGCGCGCCTCCTGGGCATCGCTGTCGGAGGAAAGGCCTGTCGGCAAATCGGAGCGCAGGCAGGACTCTCCCTTTATCGGATAGGTTGAATATTTCGAGTTGTCACCAGAAGAGGACTGGACAACCCAGCAATTGGAGCTGCTTGTCGAGTATTTGGGATTGCCGTCATTGTCATCAACATAATCGAACCAGTAGCTGTCGTCCTCATGGTACTTCTTCGTCGTATAGACACGTCGGCAGAAGCTCTCCAAGGTGATCCCAGGCTGGCCACTCAAATCCAAGGCGGCTATAATATCATTCTTGCTTACCCCAAAAAGCACATTCCCAAACGACACGATAAAGAGGCATACAATGCATAAAAACCTTTTCATCATCCTTCTCTTCAAACAAGACAAGCAACTATCACTCTTCCTCGTGCTCAGCCTTGTACTTGGCAAACCACTTTTCGGCATCCGCCTTGGTCTGGATTTCCATTCCCTCCGCAACGCTCCCGAATGTCTCGAAAGCCTGATCGCGAATCGCCTCATTTTGAGAATCCATCAGATGAATCAGCACAGGAGCCGCCGTCTCGACAGGGTAACTACCCAAAATGATAAACAGGGCATCCCTGTCCGCTTCTACCAACTTGTCCAAGGCTGAAGCAAAAGCCTCTTCATCAAAAGGCTCTTCCTGTTTCTGCGCGTCTTCCTGAAAAAGATGAATCAACGCGCTGGCGGCGTTCTCACTGACACTTTCGCCCGTGTCCAAGAGCTTCACCAGAGTAATCCTGGCTTCATGTCCGCCAATCCAGTTAAAAGCCTCAATTGCCGCTTCTTTCTGTTCGGCATCTCCTGTCTCCGCCATCGAGAGGGCCAATTTCAACGCCTCACCATGTTTATCGTCATCGTCAAGCAGAGCCTGTAGCGTCTCCAATTTCTCTTGCTTCTGCTGTATCCTTTCGTCGCTCACCTTTCCGTTATCTTTAGCTCCTTCTGCAGGCACTGGGATGACGGCAGGGCCATTTCCGGAAACAACATTCTCATGAGGCTTATTATCAACCTCTTCCTGTTCTTTCAATTCAGACTCCCGTATACTCAACAAGTAAACCAATACAAGAAGGAGAACGCCTGCAAGAGAAATGATTAAAATTCTACGATTGAATAGCATATTATTAACCCACTTGTTTTAGCCTTAATGCCCATCTACGATGAACGAAATCGCCCACTCCAATCCAAGCGCACAGACAGTACCAGAGCGTTTCCCATGCACAAGCATCCAGAAAGGACACCCCTAGACGTCCTCCCCAAACGAACCTTGAATTCAGACTGTTCAATAAAAAGAGGGGTCAATTTGAATTGACCC
>JAFSTJ010000285.1 GCA_017450525.1 Victivallales bacterium
CCAAGCAACAATCGCAGTTTCCAGCAGGTGGACAGGGTACGCGTCAATTGGGATGAACTAGCCAATGCGCCAGAAGGCATGACTGCTTTGGTATGCTGCAATGTGGAGAATGATGCGGATGTAGAAAGGCAGGCTGCTGCTGTGCTCTTCCGCCCAAATTGCATTGCCGTGCTTCCTTATGTGATGTATGAGGAGCAATTGCCATATTTCAGCAAACTGATATCAAGTCTGGCTGCGAAGGGGATAGTTTTCGAGGTGAACAGTTGGGATGCATGGCAGTTGCTGATGGAAACAGCGCCTACTGCGCGTTTTGAGGCAGGACCTGGCCTGGGCGTGCTGAATGCGCTGGGTGCCAGAAAATTGCATGAACTGGGCGCTGAATGCGTGGCAATCTCCCAGGAAATAGACAAGGAGAAATTGGAGTGGCTGTGCCAGGCCTCGCAGGTGCCATTGGCGATGACAGTGTATTCTTGCCCGCCTTTGATGATGACGCGTGCCGTGCTTCCTGGCGAATACGGTAGCAAGCCTTTTACTGATGCCAGGGGAATTAAACTGTGCCCGACGCAGGAGGGACCATTGACGGTGCTTCGCCCTGAGACGGGCTATGACTGGCGCAATCTGCGCAACAATATTGTTAAGGCTGCGCATATTGTGGTGGATGCCAGAGGGGCAGGGCGGGATGCTTTCGCCAAATCTGGCAACAAGCAGGTTTTTCTTTTTAACTACGATAGAACATTGAGGTAATTTTATGCCCCCGAACTTTGTCTTTCAAATGCAGAACATGACCAAGCTGTATGGCGACCGTGTCGTTCTGCGAAACTTCAACCTTTCATTCTACCTGGGTGCCAAGATAGGTATTGTGGGTGAGAACGGCGCTGGAAAATCCACATTGCTGCGTATTATGGCTGGCGAGGACAAGGAGATACAGGGCACAGCCCAGATTACAAAGGGATGCCGCGCATTGCTGGTGCCCCAGGAGCCGCGTCTCAAGCCTGAACTTGATGTGCGGGGCAACTTGCAGGAGGCCATGAGCCACATCACCAGCATGATTGACAGATATGACGAGGTCATGGCCGAAATGGGCGAGGACCATACGGAGAAGGAACAGGAAAAACTTAATGACGAATTTGACTTCCTGCAAGGTGAAATTGACCGCCTCGACGGATGGAACATAGATCATCTGCTGGAAGTGGCCGCCGCTTCGCTGTCATTGCCGCCGATGGACGCTGATGTGACAAAGTTGTCTGGCGGCGAAAGACGCCGTGTTGCATTGTGCCAGGCGCTTCTGAACAAGCCAGATTTGCTGCTGCTGGACGAGCCTACCAACCACTTGGATGCCGAGGCAATTAGCTGGCTGGAAAATGAATTGCGGGAATTCCCTGGCACCGTCATCATCGTTACCCACGACCGCTATTTCCTGGACCGCATTACCAAGTGGATATTGGAGATAGAGGAGGGCAGGGGCATCCCATTTGAAGGCAATTATTCCTCCTGGTTGAAGCAGAAGCAGGAATATCTGCGCATTATGGAGAAGAAGGAGACCAGGCGCCAGCAAGTTCTGGCGCAGGAATTGCAGTGGATCAACTCGTCTGTGCAAGCTCGTCACCAGAAGAATCAGGCGCGTGTTCGTCGCTACAATGAACTGGCTGCGCAGAGTTTCGACTTGTCCAAGGACGATTACAGTATACAGATTCCACCAGGTCCGCGTCTGGGGAACAAGGTGCTGGAAGTGGAGCATCTCTGCAAGGGATTTGGCGGTCGGCAACTCATCAAGGACTGCTCATTCTCATTGCCAGCTGGTGCTGTGGTAGGTGTGATTGGTCCCAACGGAACTGGCAAGACCACGCTTTTCAAGATGATTATCGGTCAGGAAAAGCCAGATTCAGGCAGCATTACTTTGGGCGAGACGGTCAGCCTTTCATACGTGGACCAGAATAGGGACGCCCTCAACGATGAGAACACAGTGTTCGAGGAAGTTTCTGGTGGTGAAGAGGACATCATGCTGGGTAACAAGAAGATGAATGCCCGCGCATATCTGTCTCGCTTCAATTTCAAAGGCACGCAGCAGCAGAAGAAAGTGGGGCAACTTTCTGGCGGCGAACGTAACAGGGTACATCTGGCAAAGTTGCTGAAGACTGGCGGAAACCTGATTCTGCTGGACGAGCCTACAAACGATTTGGACGTCAATACCATGCGTGTCCTGGAAAACGCGATAATGGACTTTCCTGGCTGCGCCATGGTCATCAGCCACGACCGTTTCTTCCTTAACCGCATCTGCTCTCATCTGCTGATATTCAAGGCAGACGGGCATATCGAGTGGTTTGAGGGAGACTTCGAGGACTACGAGGAAAAGAACAAGGCGTGAGGTTCACATGGCTGGATTGTTCATTAC
>JAFSTJ010000286.1 GCA_017450525.1 Victivallales bacterium
GTAAGGATAGATGACAGGTTGCGGGTTGTCCAAAGAAAACGACATCGCGCAACCGGGCGGCAGACGTTTGACATGGCGGTAAATCGTCTTTGGTTCAGGTACATAGAGAAGCGAGAGATAATCACTCAAGGCGTTGAGATCCAGCTCTTTTTCCATGGCGGGATGAACGAGCAGGCCTGACATTTCGCTGGCGAAAACAAGGGTCTCATGGGAAATGAAATAGAACAATGGTTTCTGCCCCATTCTGTCGCGAGCCAGCAGAAGATGGCGCTTGTGGCAATCATAAATGGTGAATGCGAACATGCCGTCCAATTGCATCACGAACTGGTCCCCGTATTCTTCATACAGATGAACCAATACCTCTGTATCGGACTGTGTTTTGAACTGATGGCCTTTCTGTTCCAGTTTCTTTCGCAATTCCAAATAGTTGTAGATTTCACCATTGAGAATTGCAATCACAGAACCATCTTCGTTGGAGATTGGCTGATGCCCTGTTTCAAGGGAGATGACGGCAAGGCGTCGATGACCAAGCGCAACATCAGAATCAATGAAGAAGCCATCGTCATCAGGGCCTCGATGGGCCTGGGAATCGGTCATTTGCCGTATCAGCCGTTTGATTTCGGCGCATGCGTGGTGATTGATGATGCCTGTTATCGCGCACATATTAATTCACAGCACATTGGTAACCTCTATTATGAAGACTTTGCGGTTATTGTGGCAACTACAATGCCAACTCATCGCGTCAGCTGGGGAACACGCATAAATGGCCAGTAATATTTACATTTTATGAAAATCAATTACAAATAATGTAGAACAATGGACATTCCATGCATCACGCTCCATGTATTCTCTACAAGTGGATACGTATGTTTTTCTTTTGGCACATAATTTGCTCATATTAAACTAGGGGGCAAGGCTTGAGTCTTTGCCAGCAACATATAAGGATATTGTCAAACAACAGGTAGTGTTATGTTCGGTTTTTATCGCGTAGCGACCGCAGTTCCACGGCTCCAGGTTGCGGATGTGCCATTCAACATTAAAGAAATCATCGCCTTGATCAAAGAGGGGGCAGAAAACAAGGCATCCGTGCTGTTGTTCCCAGAACTGTGCATCACAGGCTACACATGCGGAGACCTTTTCCATCAGTCATATCTTCTTGACAAGGCTGAAGATGCCTTGGCAGAGATAGTCAAGGCGTCAAAGGGCTACGATACCATAATCATCATCGGACTGCCTGTCCGCTTCAACTGCCGTATATTTAGTGCGGCAGTCGTCATCCAGAATGGCGAGATAAAGGGAATTGTTCCCAAAAGCACTCTGCCGAATTACCGTGAGTTCTATGAGAAGCGCCATTTCTCAAGCGGATGGAACATTTCGGATACGACGGTCGATTTGGCTGGATTCAGCGACGTTCCCTTTGGAACTGACCTGCTGTTCTACGTCAACCGCGAACTGTGCATCGGAATTGAGATATGCGAGGATCTATGGAGTGTCATTCCGCCTAGTTGTGCCCAGGCCTTGGGGGGGGCGACGCTGATTGCCAATCCTTCGGCGAGCAACGAACTGGTCGGCAAGGCCGCCTATCGCCGCGCATTGGTCGCCCAGCAAAGCGCAAGATGTGTATCCGCATACGCCTACGCATCTTCTGGATGCGGCGAATCAACGACCGACACCGTGTACAGTGGCCATTGCCTAGTTGCTGAAAATGGTGCGCTGCTGTTAGATTCACCGCGATTCCAGATGGAAAGCCGCATCTATTTCACTGACGTTGACTTGGGACGAATCGTTGGCACAAGATACTGCGAATCATCATTCAAGGACAATGCTGAAAAATCCGCTCCAGCATTCAAAAAAATCAAGTTGAATCCAGTTGGCGATTTGACTGAAATCAGGAGGAGCTTGCCGCGTCATCCATTCGTCCCGCAGGAGAAGTCAGAGAAGGAGGAAAACTGCGACGAAATCATTTCCATCCAAGTCCACGGCTTGGCGAAGCGGCTGCTCCATACACGAAGCCGCAGTGCCGTCATTGGTGTTTCAGGTGGTCTTGATTCGACTTTGGCCTTGCTGGTAGCCGTCAAAAGCATGAGGCTTATCGGGAAATCTCCAAGTGATGTAATTGCACTTACCATGCCAGGCTTTGGGACAACGGACAGGACATACCACAACGCCTGTCAACTCGTGGAGGCATTGGGGGCGACTTTGCGCGAAATCAGCATAAAGGAGGCCTGCCTTGAGCATTTTCGTGCCATTGGACATGACAAGGACAACTATAATGTCGTTTATGAAAATGCGCAGGCGAGAGAACGTACGCAAATCCTCATGGATGTCGCAAACCAATGCGATGGACTGGTCGTCGGCACAGGCGACCTATCAGAAATCGCTCTGGGTTTCTGCACGTACAATGCTGACCATATATCAATGTACGCCGTCAACAGCGGCGTGCCGAAGACGCTTGTCCGCCATCTTGTCACGCACATTGCATATCGCTCCGAATCGCCTGTGCGGGAAATACTGGACGACATCGCCCAAACTCCTGTCAGCCCCGAACTGTTGCCCGCTACAGCCGATGGACAGATTCAGCAGAAGACCGAGGAGATTCTTGCACCATACGAAATCATGGACTTCTTCCTTTACCATTTCATCAAATATGGCGCCGCGCCTGAAAAGTTGCTCTTCCTCGCCACTATGACCTTTTCAGACTATCCCCAAAAGACGCTACACGCCGCCTTGCAGAAGTTCATCCGACGTTTCTTCAGCCAGCAGTTTAAACGCAGTTGCATGCCCGATGGCCCCAAAGTCGGCAGCATAGCACTTTCGCCACGTGCGGATTGGCGAATGCCATCCGACAGTTCTGCATCCTGCTTTCCGCAATGATGTTTCCAGAAGTTGAATAATTTCTTTTTGATAAGTCCGTTCTCCAAGAGGGTAGGTACTTACAAGGAGCCGCTTGCGGCTCTTCTTAAATACCTACCCACTCGGGAAACATAGCCTTGTGAAAAAAACTTTCATTACGATTGGCAAAACCGAGTTTTTCGGCTAATTTAGGATTTAATCCAAGATTAGACGAAAAATCAACGCGAAAGGAATGCCATGTTCATTGAAAGACATATACGAAAAGCCATTGAAGCGGCTGACCATTTTTTCCCAGCACTGTTGCTGACAGGCGCACGCCAAGTGGGGAAGACCACCTTGCTGCGGAAACTTGCGGGAACCAATAGGAAATACGTTACATTTGACGACGTTGGCTTAAGGACGTTGGCAAAGGAGGATCCCAAGGGTTTTCTGGACCGTTTCAGCCCTCCCGTCCTGCTTGACGAGGTCCAATATGTCCCAGGGCTTTTGAGCTACATCAAGATGGTCATCGATGAGAGGCGCTTCAGCGATCCCGACAATGCCAAGGGGATGTTCTGGCTTACAGGCTCCCAGCAGTTCGAGTTGATGCAGGGCGTTTCAGACTCCCTTGCGGGGCGAATTGGCATATTTGACATGGGAGGCATCTCCCAGGCTGAACTTGATGGACGGGCAAACATTCCGTTCACGCCAGAAATCCCCCTGGCCGAGGGAAGGCGGCCTGGCGTCATGGAGTTGTTCCGCAGAATATGGCAGGGAACATATCCAGATGCCTTGAATGCCATGCCAGAAGAGCGCAGTCTCTACTACTCCAGCTATGTCAGCACCTATCTGGAGCGTGACATACGGAATCTCAAGAAAGTGCATGACCTTGACCGCTTCTACAAACTTATTTGCTCCTGTGCGGCCAGGACTGGGCAGATGGTGAACGCCAGTGAACTGGCACGTGATGCGGGCATAGACGTGACGACCGTACAGGCCTGGCTTGCCATTCTCAAGGAGTCGCACATAATCCATCTTCTGCCCCCATACGCCAGTAGCCTGACTGCCCGTCTGGTCAAGACGCCGAAACTGTATTTTCTGGACACAGGACTCTGCTCATACCTGACGCACTGGCCGACGGCAGAGACGCTTGAGGCTGGTGCGATGGCTGGGCACATCTTTGAGACATGGTGCATTTCTGAAGTCATCAAGACATATTGGAACGCTGGTATGAAGATTGATAACCTCTTCTACTACAGAGACCGCGACCAGCGTGAGATTGACCTTGTCATAGACACGGCGGAGGGCTTCTATCCTGCCGAATGCAAGAAGACGGCAACGCCGAAGGCTGATGACGCAAGGCATTTCAAGGTACTTGGGAAACTCGGCAAGCCTGTTCTGAAAGGGGCGCTTCTGTGCGCCTGTGACACGCCTGTCCCACTGCCTAACAAAAATGTCATGTGCATCCCAGCCAGTGATATATGACGTTCTCCCGCGGTCTGCGCACCATGGTGCGCAGACTGCGGTTACACAGCAACTAATTTTTGCGTATGATTGCTATTAACTTTCGAGCAATCCGTCAGGAACTTTTGACTCCACGGAACTTATTCAGAATGAGTTGGATAAAGACGAAGAACACAGGAGTCAGGATGGTTCCAATCACTACGGACACCAGCATTCCACCGAACACGGTGGTGCCGAGACAGCGGCGGCTGACGGAACATGCACCAGAGGCTATGACCAGCGGATACGTTCCAAGGACGAATGTGACAGCCGTCATCAGCACGGAACGGAAACGGAGTTTCGCCGCAAATTCCGCCGCTTCATAGAGGCCTTTGCCCGCATCATACTGTTCCTTGGCGAATTCCACAATCAGAATTGCGGTTTTACAGGCAATTCCGAAAAGCAGAACAAATCCGACCTGGGTGTAAATGTTGTTTTCGATATTGAGCAGCCAAAGCGAAAACACCGCGCCCAGGAAGGCAATCGGAACCGACAGCAGAACCGAAATAGGCAGCATCCAACTTTCATACTGTGCCACCAGGAAGAGATAAATGAACAGCAATGCAAGCGCGAACACAATGACCACCTGATTGCCGACAAGTTTTTCCTGATAGGACATGTCGCTCCATGCAACGGAAAGCGAAGGATCGACCTTTTTGACGATTCGTTCAATCTCCTCCATCGCCTGACCTGAACTGTATCCAGATTTCGGTGCGCCGTTGATCTGGATTGACTGGTACATGTTGAAGCGCTGGAGATACTGTGGAACAAACCTGAATTCAGGCGTGACCAGTGTGCTGAGAGGAACCATTTTTCCCGATGAACTGCGAAGATAGATATTGGAGACATCCGAAACATCCTTGCGGTATTCCGCCGCGGACTGGAATTCCACCTTGTAGGTCTTTCCGTACTTGTTGAAATCGTTCACATAAGTATAACCGAAAAGTCCCTGCAGTGCGCTGGATATGTCATCCACGCTCACGCCCAGTTTCATGGCCTTGCTGCGGTCGATTGGCAGGTAAACCTGTGGCAAAGACGCGCGGAAGGAGGAATAGACATTGGTCAGCACCGGGCTGGAATTGGCTTCCACGAGCACTAGGTCAAGTTTCTTCTGGAACTGCGCAGGCGTCAGCGTGTTGGAACGGTCCTGAAGCATCAAGGAGAATCCGCTGACTGTGCCCAGACCTGAAATCGTTGGCATGCCGAAGGCGGCGATCGAGGCGCTGGAAATGTCCTTGATGGAGTTGTAGAAGCGCCCCATCACGGCACTCTGCACCTGGGATTTGCCTTTCCGTTCGTCCCAGTCCTTCAGCATTACAATGCCCAATGCGCTGTTGCTGGCATTGACGCTGTTCATTATGTTGAAGCCAGCAACGAAAATGGAATCCCTGACTTCGGGAATATCCTTGACAGCCTCCTGCAGACGCGCGGCGACTTGCTCCGTGCGTTCCAGAGAAGCGCCGTCCGGCAACTGGATGGTGACGAAGAATGTGCCTTGGTCTTCATCTGGAACGAATCCAGTAGGCAGAGCCTTGAATAGTTCCACCGCACCGAAGGTCATGGCGGCATAAAGGACAGCCACCAGCACGGATTTACGCACCAGCGACTTAACAATTGCGCCGTATTTATTCGTCATCCAGTCAAACATGGAGTCGAACCAGCGGAAGACAATGAATTTCTTGCGGTTGGGGTCAACAGGTTTCAGGAACAGGGTACAGAGCACTGGGCTGAGCGTGAGCGCATTGAGCGTGGAGAAGGAGACCGCCACGGAGATTGTTATGCCGAACTGGCGGTACATCACTCCAGTGATGCCTGAAAGGAAACAGACTGGCACAAACATGGCAAGCAGAACCGCTGTGGTGGCAATGCAGGGGCCAGTAACTTGACGCATGGTGCGGAGCGCGGCCTCTCTGGCGCTCACATGCTCCTCCTCCATGATGCGGCTGACGCTCTCAATGACCACGATGGCGTCATCCACCACCACGCCGATTGCTAGAATCAGGCCGAAGAGCGTGATCAGATTGATGCTGAACCCGATGGCGTACATGACGGCGAAGGTGCCGACCAGGGAAACTGGAATTGCAATGCTCGGAACCATCGTGGCGCGCCAGTCCTGAAGGAAAATATACGTGACGAGAATCACCAGCAACACCGCGACGTAAAGCGTTTCCGCCACTTCGGAGATGGAGGCCTTGATGAATTTCGTGTTGTCATATTGAACCTTGCAGACTAAATCTTCGGGGAATGAAGTCTTTTTGATTTCCTCAATACGCTGATTTATGTTTTTGGCGATTTCCAGACCGTTGGCATTGTTAAGTTGATAGACCGACAGCAGTGCGGCAGGTTTTCCGTTCAACTTGGAAATGCCTGAATAACTTTCCGCGCCCATTTCCACCTTGGAAATGTCTCTAAGACGGATCTGCGAACCATCGGAATTCGCGCGGATGACTATGGCGCCGAACTCTTCTGGATCGCTCATGCGTCCCTGGGCTGCGACCGCGAACCTGGTCTGCTGACCTTTCGGAGCGGGACTGTCACCAAGTGCACCTGCGGATATCTGGACATTCTGCGCGGAAATGGCTTTCTTGACATCGTCCACGGTTAGGCCAAGGGACGCCATGCGCATATTGTCCAGCCAGACGCGCATGGAGTAGGTGAGGGCGCCCAGTTGGGTGACATCGCCGACGCCTGGGATACGGGCAATTTCGTCCTTGATTGAAATGGCCATGAAATTGCTCAGTTCCTTGTCATCGTATGTGCCGTTGGGCGAATAGAGCGCGATGATCGCCAGCATGCTGCTGGAAGCCTCCTTTGTGGTGACGCCTCTGCGCTGCACATCCTGGGGAAGAGATGCCTGTGCCCAGTTCACTCTGTTTTGAGTGTTGACGGTGTTTTTGTCTCCGTCAGTTCCGATGTTGAAATAAACCTTGATGCTGGCGGTGCCGTCATCTGCGGCTGTGGAGGACATGTAGATCATATCCTTGACGCCGTTGAGTTGTGATTCGATTGGTTGGATTACGGTGTCCATCACAGTCTGTGCATCAGCGCCAGGATATTTGGCGCTGATAGAGATCTGAGATGGCGCAATCTCTGGGTAAAGCGTTATCGGTAGCGTAAAAAGAGCAATAATTCCGCCGAGCAGCAATAGAATCGAAATGACGATTGCGAATCGGGGCCTATTAATGAAATATTCACTTATCATGGCAGTCCTCGATTATTATTTTGCCGCGTCTTTTTTCTCAGGAGCGGGAGTTGCCGCTCCGTCCGTGTTTCCCTGCTGTGCCGGTGTGGAGAAGTCCTTGCCAGAATCTGTCTGCTGTGCCGTTATCGGCTTGACTTCATCTCCCTGATGCGCCTTCTGAATCCCCTCAACAACAACACGTTCTCCCGCCTGGAGGCCAGAGACAACAACTTGATACTCTCCGTTCTTCGTCCCTGTCTCGATTCTTCTCCGTTCAATCTTGTTTTCGGCATTAACTACATAGACGAAAGTACCGAGTTGCTCACGGATAATCGATTCCTGCCTGACCATGATATGCTTCTGCTTCGGTGAGACCTGAAGGTTGACTTTGACATACTGGCCTGGAACCAGCAAACGCTTGGCGTTCTCTGCCGTGGCCTGTATCTTGAATGTGCCATCCTCAACCATATTGTTCCATGCGGAAATCCAGACCTTTTCTGTGAATTCTTTCCCGTTCTGGAGGATGACCTTCACCTTGGGGGCAAAGTTGACGTTTTGCTTGGCCTTGGGATAGTATTCATTGATTTTCAGTAGGGTAAGTTCATCAATGGAGAAGTAGATTTTGACATTGCCCGCAGCCGTGATGCGCGCGAGTGCACCGAGGGATGGTCCAACCATGTTGCCGACGCTGTATTGCTTGAATCCGACATAGCCGTCAAAAGGCGCCAGAATCTCCGTGTACCGAAGGTCGACTTTCTTTGTGGCGAGTTCCGCTTCGGCGTATTTCAATTCTGCCTCAGCGGTACGCAGGTTCATTTCCGCTTTGTCATAATCGACTGCGGTGGTGGCGTTGCCTGACATA
>JAFSTJ010000287.1 GCA_017450525.1 Victivallales bacterium
CAAAAAGCGCCATGGTGCGAAAACTAGACAACAACCTGTCAATATTTTATCACTTTTATTAAAAATCTGCTCATGCATCTTTCGCTTCCAGGCATATCAAGTAGCAAATTGTATGTGAATAAGATTTGGCATGATGTTTGCTTTCTTACCAGTAACTTCAATCTTTAACCAATGGAGAAACGACAATGACAAAACATCAGTGGTATGCATGAGAGCCATAATGGAGGGCAAACATGAGCAGAAACATTACGGAAATCACTATTCCCAGCGACAATGAATGCAAAGATGCAATAAATACCCAGGATGCTAGCGACAAAACTGTCCTTGGTCTCCGTACGGGGTTTGACATAGATCGGATAATCACGGACATAAGACCAGGCGAATTGTTCGTTCTTGCGGGGCGTCCTAGCTTCGGGAAGACCTCACTGATGATAAACATTGCCCTAAATATGGCCCTTGGCAATGAGCACGCTTCCATCGGCATATTCAGCCTTGAGTATCCTGCCAGGAAAATCGTTGCCCGAATGTTAAGCAGCCTTACCCGCATTAGCATCAATGATTTTCAGGGACAGCAGATTCTGGGGAGTCTAAAGAAGGCTGCAGAAAAATTGAGCAAAAGTAAAATTCTCATTGAGGACGCAGGTTCCATCGACATCACTGACCTTTGCTCCAAGGCACGGCGTATGCGCTGCCAACATGGTGTGCATGCAATCTTCATTGACTACCTGGGACTCATCAAAACTTCTGACATGACAGATGCATCCAGTTCCAAAAATGAGTGGGCGATGATTTCAAGTCAGCTTAAGGCGTTGGCTGAGGAACTTGATATTCCAGTCATTCTATTAACACAATTATACAATTCCATCGGGAGATATGAAAGGCCTAGTCTTGCCGACTTGAGAAAAAAATCAGGAAACATTGAGCAGGATGCCGACATCATCGCCTTTCTCCATCGAGAGTTGCCTACATGCATCCCCAAACGCCCGCTCCCAGCGGAAATTATCATCGCCAAAAACAGCCATGGCTCCTGCGGCACTGTCAATCTAAACTTCTTCCCGGAATACTTTCTTTTTGAAAACGCCCCAAAATCAGCAACGTAAGAACTGGCAAAATAGCACAGGGAAACAACAATGGAAAACGACAATAATGTTGACATAATTGCATCCAGAATAAAATGGATGGTCACGAGACAATGCCCGAAGGATGAATTGTTCACATTCTGCTTGGAGAATATGCAGAGTCTTGTTCTGTTTGCTTCGCGTAGGGCTTTGGAATTCAATCAGCCTCTTATCCCATTTTGCCAATTTGACTTTGAGCAGCAGAGTCACCTATATCAGGAGTTCTATCGTTGCCTTCGTAATCATAAAGCAGATTATGGACGACCCCTGATTTATGACATGGTTGTTGATTATGTCATGAATGATAATTCAAATATCTCTGTAAAAGATGAAAATAGACAATATTTTGTCTCATTAGAAAAGGCTGCTGAACACTATGCCCAGCATTTTATGAAATCTCTTTTTCGTCGTGGAAAAAGTTTTTTGGAGTATAATAATGTATCAAGTTTATTGGAAATTATCTTCAGTGACAAGACGATTATCGATTATTTGAAGGACATTGACTGCCTGGAGGCGACAATTATGAATGCCAATTCTGATTATTGCCAGACAATTGGAATTAAAACACCAGATCTTTTCGTACAGGAACTTTGTAAACTGCGGCAAATATTGGAAAAGACAAAAGACATGGCTGGAATAGAATGTTCTGAATATGAAATTAACTATCCGCGGTACAATTTGCGTGATGATATGAGAAATGCCTTGGCAAACGATGATGTTGGTAGTTTTATGATATATATGCAGATCTATAACAAGAAAGTCTGTGGTAGTCTGTTAAAAACACTTGCATCGGGGAGAAAATTCAAAATCCTAAATGAATTATTACGAAAACGACCTGACCAATGCAAAAATTCAGTCTATTTAATTGTCTGCGGCAATTTCACCCAAGAAGAAATGGTGGTATTATTGAAGACACTGGAATCCAGAAATCCAGGAATCATAAAAAACACATTGGATGAAAGTGAATGCAATCTTCTCTGGTATGCCTTTGCAAAGACAAATGGTTTTGGAAAATTGGAGCAATTTCTGCTGTCCAGTGGCTGTGATCCCGAAAACCAAATGCAGAATCTCAGTTACAGGCGCTTTAAGGAATTATATCTTCAATATAGACAAAAGGAGTAACAACAATGGAAACATCAACAATCATTGACATGCGCAACAAGATCACACCAGAGGACCTTGATGCGATCGTGCGGCATCAGGTGAAACTGATTGCCGAGGAGCCAGGCATTGCGTCGCAACTGCCGCCGCTGATGGTATGGGGCGGGCCTGGCATGGGGAAATCCACCATTCTGCGGAAAATCGCGGAGGAGGCGGGCATCGGCTTCATCGACATACGGCTGGCGCAGCGGGAGCCAGTGGACATACGCGGCCTGCCTGTGCCCAACGAGGATTCCGTCAGCTGGCTCATTTCCTCGGACTGGCCACGGGACAAGGACAGCCGCGGCATCCTGCTTTTCGACGAACTGACGGCTGCAGACCGCTCGCTTCAGGTCGCCGCATACGAAATCATCCTGGACAGGCGCCTGGGCGACCTCTATCATCTGCCTGACGGCTGGTACATCGTGGCTGCTGGCAACAGGGAGGAGGACATGGCAGTCGCCACCACCATGAGTTCTGCGCTGGCGAACCGCTTCATGCACGTGGAATTGCAGGAATCGCCAGAGGAATGGGTGAAATGGGGGCTTATGAACGGCATACATCCTGCGGTCATCGGCTTCATCCGCTTCCGTCCAGACATGCTTTTCCACCAGGAGAACGAGAATCTGGAGCGTGGCTGGCCCACGCCTCGCTCGTGGGAGCGCGTCAGCACCATGCTGCATCGTTTCCGCATCAAGGACAAGCCCTATCTGCTGGACAAGATGCTATATGGCCTCGTCGGCAATCAGGCTGGCGTGGAATTCCTTGCATTCAAGGAGATAGCCGCGCAGTTTGACGACACCCACGAGCTGATGACCAATCCAAACAAGAAGATAAACATTCCTGAAAAGGCGGATCAGCGCTATGCCTTCTGCGCGGCGGTGGCATATCATCTCTGGCGCGGCAGAAGTCCTGAGGAAGAGGAAAAGCTGCTGGCTGGCTTCTACCGCATCGCGATGGCGTTGCCCAGCGACTTTGCCACCATGCTGATGATGGACGCGCTCACGGGCAACCGCAAGACGGATGACCCCAGTCTATTTGCTGACAAACTCTACAACCACAAGGGATATGCGCCCTGGGCGGACAAGCATGGCAAGGCGATGCGTGCGCGGATGAGTAAAAAGGGCTTCTAACCTAATTTTTATCCACAGATTTACACAGATTTACACAGATTTTCGTA
>JAFSTJ010000288.1 GCA_017450525.1 Victivallales bacterium
CGGCTTTCGCCGCGGACACACAACTAACCACTGTCCACAGTCCACTGTCCACAGTCCACTGTCCACAGTCCACTGTCCACTGTCCACTTTATTTCATTGCAAACGCGTTATGCCAACATTCAGTCAGATAATGTCATATATAATGGCGGCGTTTCTCGTCGTCGGCATCATAGACCACTTCAACCATGACAAATGGGGGCTGGGGAAGAAGATGGACACAGCACTCGGCACATTCCCCATATTGTTCGTGGTGATGGGTGGCATAGTTGCCATAATACCGTCTTTGACCAGGATGTTGGAACCAGCGGCGAACATATTGTGCAAGCCTTTGGGCATAGACCCTGGCGTGCTGCCTGGCATAATTCTTGCCAATGACAACGGTGGCTACCAGTTGGCAAAGTCAATGTGCCAGGACCAACGGGCGGGGGAACTTGGCGGCATGGTCATAGCCTCATTGATCGGAGCCACACTGTCGGGCAACATCGCGCCTGCCATAATGCTGACGAACAGCAAGGAGCATCCCTACATAGTGCGTGGCTTCATCTATGGCTTCCTGGTGACGCCCATAGGCGCATTTGCGGGAGGGCTTCTTCTGCACATGCCTTTGCTGTATCTGCTCAGGCAGTTGCTGCCGCTGTTCGTCGCTTCCATGCTACTTGCTTTCGCCTTTGCAAAATACACAGATATCGTAGTCAAGGCGACGATTTGGCTGGGCAAGGCACTTGGCGTACTGGCATACGTGGGCATCTCGGCATCAATATTCGTGTTCCTCATTGGATTTGAGCAGAAATGCAGCGGATATATCACGCCTGTTACGGAAATCATAAAACTGATAGGCATGATAGTGATCACACTCATGGGCGCATACGTAATGGCGGAGGTTGTATCAAAGGCATTCCGCAAGCCATTATCCCTACTGGGAAACAAACTTGGATGCAACGACGTGGCAATGAGCGGCATCGTGATTTCATTGGCCAATGCCTTTCCCACCTTTTCCATGACAAAGGACATGAATCCCAAGGGCAAGGTAATTGCATACGCGTTCATTTTCGGCGCCAGTTACGCGCTGGGCGATCACCTGGCCTTCTGCTCGTCTGCGGCGCCAAACCTCATGCCCGCCATGTTCACCGCCAAGTTCACTACCGCAATCCTAGCCACCGCACTTGCAACAACATTCAAGGACAAATAAGCCCTGCACATACAACTGTTCCTTCCACCATTTTCGCCAAAATGCAATAGCATATTTCACAAATCCAATATATTACGAAATAGTTTTTCACACCAAACCAACGGAGGCAACCCCACATGATAAGACGCGAAACAATAACAGAGGCGATGTACAACGCCATCAAGATGGGCGCGACCAAAATGCCGCCAGACATCAGGAAGGCACTTCAACGTGCATTGGACGAGGAAACAGAGCCCATGGCGAAGAAGCACCTGGAAGTCAGTCTCCACAATGCTGACATGTCGGAAAAGGGCAACGGCCTGGTTTGCGCCGACACAGGCTTCCCGATGTTCTTCATCCACGCAGGCGCCGAAACGCAACTTGAAGGAGGCTTCAACGTGCTAAGGCAATGCGCCGAAGAGGCAGTCTCCAGGGCGACAGCGGAATGCTTCCTGCGCCCCACCATGGTAAATCCCATTACCCGCAAGAACCCAGGCAACAACGTAGGTCCTGGTATGCCTAAAATCGACATTTCCTTTGACTTGCCAGGCTCGTCCCTGGAAATCATAGCAGTGCCCAAGGGCGGAGGTTCCGAGATATTCGGCACATTCTACCGCATGATGTTCCCCGCTGATGGCGTGGCCGGCATCAAGAAATTCGTCATCGAGTGCATCAAGGATGCCTGCTATGCGGGCAAGGTCTGCCCGCCCGCAATCATTGGCGTGGGCATAGGAGGCACGGCGGATATCTGCATGGGCATGGCAAAGAAGGCGGCGCTTCTGCGTCCAATCGGCCAGCATCACCAGGATCCCACGGTGGCGGCTTTGGAGAAGGAACTGTACGAAGCGGCACGCAGCCTGGGTATAGGTCCCATGGGAGCACGTGGCATCAATGCGGTTCTGGCTGTGAACATTGACATCGCTGTCACACATACGGCTGGCCTGCCCGTGGCATTCAACGCGCAATGCCTGGTGGGACGCCGCTGGAAGGCGATCATCAGCGACAACGGAGACATCAACTACACAGGAGAACTGCAATGAGAGACATAGCACTGCC
>JAFSTJ010000289.1 GCA_017450525.1 Victivallales bacterium
CACAGTCCACAGTCCACTGTCCACTGTCCACTACAATACCTTATTTATCGCTCTTTTCCTGAATTTTATCCTTGGCGGATTTGAAAAGGGACTTGCCCATTTCCACTGCGGAATTTCCCAGGGCCTTTGCGGACTTTGTAAATTGCTCCGTTGACTGACCTAATGCCTTGCCAGCGTCTTCAACCGACTTTGTAGTGTTTTTCGCCTGCGTGACAACGTTTGTGCACACCTGGTCAAGAACCGTGGCGGTCGCCTCTGGAGGCGTGATTTCCTTTTCCTTGCCGATGTCATTCAAGGTGATGGTGGGCAATGGCACAGGCACTGCCACGCCACCTGCAAATGTGGCGGAAAGGCGTATCTTGCCACCTGATATAGTAACAAGAGCTATCTCAATCGGACGACCCTCCTTCTTCTCCTCCTTCTTCACCTCTTCCTTCTTCTCATCTTTTGGAGGAAGCATACTTTCCACATTCTTCTGAATTGTTCCGATATTGCTGGTAAGCTCCAGAGGATTCAGCTCGTAGGTTATTTCAGGGTCTTCTATGAGAATCTCCTTGATATAGGTGCGCTTGCCCATAAACAAACTCAATGGGTTCATCGCCACATGTATCTTGCCCAACCTGAAGGCGGATTCCGTCTTGTAACCTTCAGGGTTGCCGACAACCAGATCGCCCATCTCGACCTTGCCGCGCAAAATCGAGATGCTTACATGCTCAACGGTGACCTTGCATTTGGTAACGGTCGAGCCTACGGTCTGTATCCCAGTTTTCACCACAAAATCCAGGAAAATCAACAAGGCACACAATGCGACTATGATTACTACCAGCACTCCCAGAAGTATCGCGCCTATACGGCGATAGCACTTCTTCTTGCAATTACATTTCTTTTCCTTGCCTTCGTTCTCGTTGCATTCATTCTCGTTGCATTCTTTCTCGGCACATTCTTTTTCGTCACTCATTTTCGTCCAACTCCTAATTATTAAAAACTAACATATTCGTACAAAAGCCCACATACCGCCAGAACAGCAGCGAAAATCGCCCAATACAGCAGATGCCTCTGGCCACGCCTTAGCCTGCGGCGACGCGCAGCCAAATCCCAACTCAACAGGCTCTTTCTTCTGCCATTGGACGTCACTGTATGATGCCTCCTCCAGAATTCAGGAATATTCCCTTCAGGTTCATCTTCAGCTCCTGTGGATTGTCCGAGAACTTGAAGGCGGTTTCCTCGGTTATCTGCCCCTCGTTGACCAGCTTCAGCAGGCATCCATTGAAACTCATCATATCCTCCTCGGCACCTGCGGCAATCGCCTGCGGCAACTTGTCAATCTGGTCGTCAAAAATCAGTTTGCGAACAATTGGAGTGTTGATGAGAATCTCATTCACTGGCACCACGCCCTTGCCAGTGGCCTTTGGGGCAAGCCTCTGGCAGATGATGGCACGAAGACAGTCCGCCAGACTCTTGCGCACAGTGTCTCTTTCCTCTAGCGGGAACATGTCAAGAATACGTGTAAGGCTTTGAGGAGCGTTCTTCGTATGGAGTGTGGTGATGACCATGTGCCCTGTTTCGGCAGCAGTAAGCGCGGTCTCGAATGTGGAGCGGTTGCGCATTTCACCGACCATGATTATGTCTGGGTCCTGGCGCAGCGAATGCACGAGTGCGGAATCGAAACTTTCAGCATCCAGTCCTACTTCGCGCTGCTCGAAGAAGCAGAGATTGTCCTGGAAAGTGTATTCAATTGGGTCCTCAATTGTTATGACATGCTCTTCGGACGTGTTGTTCAGGTGGTCAAGCATGGCTGCCATCGTGGTGGATTTACCAGAACCTGTGGTACCTGAAATGAAGATGATACCGTTGCGGGCCATGACAATCTTCTTCAGCACCTCGGGAAGGCCCACTTCCTTCACGGTAGGTGCCTTGCTCTTGACGTGCCTGAAGGTAAATGCCGATTTATCCCTCTGCCTGTGCAGATTCACACGGAAACGGCCAATGCCTTCCTCCTCCCACGCAAAGTCCAAGTCACCAGTGCGCTTATACACATCCAGCTTTCCAGGCGGCAATATTTGCTGGATGGCATGATCAAAGAAGACGCTGTCCGTCATGAAGTCGGTTTCCACCAACTTGCTGTCTATGCGCAGCCTAACGTATTTGCCTTCGCGTACATGCAAGTCAGAGGCTCTATGCTCCACAGCATACTTGAGTATGTCAAACAGAACCGAAGCATCCCTGGTCGGATGCATGACGACAAAGGCAAGCACCTTGCGCTGGCGCTGAAGACGCCCAAGATAGCGCCCGTACTCGTCATCGTAGAAAAGGAAATTCTCGTTGATGAAGTCCAGCCCGTCATCATCCTCAAAACGCTTTTCCAATTTTTTATACTGTTCAGGCGGAAGTATGTCACTCAACAGGGACACCATCATTTCCTCATTGGCAATGAAATCAAGCTTCACCTGGCGTCCCTCTATGCGAAGCAATGCCTCCTTGTCCAGCTGAACAATCCATTCCGAGGCCTTGTTCTGCTCACCAGTCGTTAAAATATCCCTAAACCAATCAAGCATGTTCACTCCCTTGCATTAAACAAATTACTTCAACTCAAATATGAATTCGCTAGGCTGTATTCCGAATGTCCCTGCGGAAACCAACACAAGGTTCTGCCTGCCTTCCTTCAGCTCGACTTCGCCGTATGCGGCATCCGTATTCGGCTGTCCAAGGATTGTGCCAACGTACTTGCCGTCTGCAATGAGCAATGCCCTGGTCTCCCATTCGCGACGGTAATTCCAGCGCTTCATAGTAACCTTGTAAGTGCCTGCCTTCTTCACATCAACCGTATAGCTCACATATTCGCCAGCCTCCCGCAGATGCAGGTTCTTGCGGTTGAAAACCTCAATACCAGTCTTCATGGTGCGGGCCTCCTGCTGCTTGTAACTGCAAACATTGTGTCCGCCCTTGTTGAATGAAGTCGCCTTCACGGTGCCTGGCAACTCAAACACCTGCATCGGCTCGCCTGGCTGTATGCCCATGATCACAGGCAATGGCTCCGTCATGCCGACCATGCCTGCCTTGTCCTGAACGCAAACGCGGAAAATATGGGTATATCCGTCAAACTGCGGGATGCGGCCTGAACGGCCAGCGGTGTTCCAGCGGGTGTCCTTGTAGTGTGCCTTGTCCATCACCAGGTCAAATGCGTATGGCTTCTCGGTCTTGTAGTCCACCAGATATCCATTGTCATAGAGGTATGCCACTTCCACTTCGCTTGCGGTTTCCGCCGCAAAGTGCAGCTTCTCACCTTCCTTGACGCAGGACTTGGGGCACTCGGTCCAGGCGACCTTCGGGCACTTGTCCATTGGATATTCGTATGCCCTCACATAATCCACCAGATATTCCTCCACGGCAACTTCCTTGCTACGACCACCTGAGGAACCCGCCTGTCCGCTCAGGCAAATGTACTGCTTGGATGTGCAGAATGCATGGTTGAGTGCATCGTATGTGAGTGTAGAGAGCGGAGTATGCTGTGACTGGGCCTTAACCAGCTTGCCATTGATGTACGTGGACAGTTCAAACGGCGTCCACTTCATGCCGATGACATAGAAATCATCCAAAGTTCCAGGCAGCCTGAAATGCGAACCATAGCTGTTGCCGTTGGGGCCGCGGGTCACATGGAGGTTGCTGGCGATGACGGGTTCTCCTCTTCTTGTGGAATAGTCCTCGAATATGTCGATTTCATAACCACCGCCCAGCTGGTTGTTGCGGCCTTCGTTGTGCATCCAGAACGCAGCCCACCATCCAGGATGCTTTGTGAAGCGCACTTTGGCCTCGTAGTAGCCATAACCGAAGTGGCGGCGCGAATACATGCCCACAGTATGTCCACTGTATGTGCCGTCCTGGCGAGGTTCCCCGTTCCATTCACAGCGGATGTGCAGCATTCCATCTTTCAATGTGGCATATTTGCGTGAGGCAATCCTGTTCTTTGAGTTGGGATCCCATGGGCTGTTCATCCAGGTATTCTCCCAATCCACCTCCTTGCCGTCAAACTCATCCTGCCATACTAGCTTCCAGCCTGCCTTGACTGGGTCGAAGGTTGGCGCAAGCTCCAATATCATTGGCACATTGTTGTTGCGTATTTCTCTCTTTGCCATTCCAATCTTGTACTCGTCAACTGTGGAATTCGCAGTATTGAAGCGGATCTTGCAGGGTAATGCCCCCGCGTCCGACAGATTAAGTTTCCCATTGAAAGAGCGTAGGCGGCTGTCATTCAAACTAGACACGTTTACATAATATTCCGTGGGGCTGACGGCAAACAGGAAGTCATTTGGAAGCGAAGCAAAAGGTATCCTGATGTTCTTCAGCTGCTTGTTCTTGTACAGTACCGCCACATCAATAAACCTGGCATATACCTTCTTGCGGCTAACGCGCATCATCAGATCTTTGCCCATGTTGAAGTCAATATTGCCCATTTCAGGGAAACGACAAATGCGCAGCCCCATCGCAAAATACTTTTCACCAGCCTTTGAAGGCAGGCTGTATTCTTTTTCCGATACGATTTCAGCGTCCTTGGGGTAAATCGCCTGGCCGCTCTTGGTCTCAATTCCGTCTGTCAGGATATCCTGTATGATCCTGGGGAAGCCAGGACGGCTTTTCTTTGCCTCATAGTCATCCTCCTCGAAAATCTCATCCATGCGCAGCACCTGGGCAAGATTCCTCAGGTCATCGGCACCGCCAAGCGATATGCGGGGATGCTTGCCCTTGCCAGACTGGAAATGTATCACCACTAGATTGTTTCCCTTCTTCAACTTGGCCTTGGCACGGTGGGTGGTGAAATGTGGAGCGTCCGCATTGTCTCCTGTCTTCAATGTATCTATGACTTTCTCGCCATTTATATAATATGTGAAGAAGTAGTCCGCACCTGCACCGATGTCATAATCAGTATCGCAGGGAGCCTTGAGCGTAGCATAAAGCACAGCGTTCTGGCGCAGTATGGACTTGCCCGCGAATGTAGTGAAGTCAATATTGTTGTTGTTCAAAGTCACGCTCTGGCCCTTCACGCCATAGAGTTCATCAGGGATCTTGTCCAATGGAAAGTCAATCTTCTCGCCTGCGCGACCAATCTCAAACACAGTGAATTGACGAGGGAACGGCACATTGCCAGCCACATCGCCTGTTTCTATGGAAATGCTGCTGTCCTTTAGCTGAAGAGTATGCCCTTTTCCAATGCTGAACGTTACCATTACCCTGCTGGTCATTCCAGCAGGCCTATCAACCACAGGCACGCTCAACTGCACATTCTCCCAGTCAGACGGTATTTCAACCATGTCTTTGACATTGGGAATGCCAGACCAGAATTCCTTTCCAGTGGTTTTGTTAATTGAATAACACTGGATATTCAATGTCATCTTGCCCTTGCCCTTTACAGTGGCATTCAAGACCACCCTGTCCCCAGACTTGGCTGCAAAATACTTCTTGCACCTCATGCCACATCCATGCTTGGACGTGACATTGTCAATGCTGACCACACCCTCCTGGGTAGTAATGTTCGGATATGGCTTGTATCCTTCCCAAGCAAGCCTTTCCCATTGACCAGTCACATTCTGGACAGCAAAAGCACCTG
>JAFSTJ010000290.1 GCA_017450525.1 Victivallales bacterium
AACATACAACTCATCCTCAATGCCAGCTTCATCGCGGTTCCATATCCCCATGCCAAATTCAGTATATCCAAATGAACTTCCGCGAAGATTCATCTTGCCCTTACGGACAGGTTCCACCCACTCCCACACATTACCGGCCATTTGGCGGCATCCAAAATATGTATTTGATGTGGGGTAAGCATCCACCTCGGCCAAGTAAAAAGGCCCCTTCTCGCCAAGCATTGTGCCATCTTTAAGATAATTACAGGCATGTGGAACACTAGGATCATTTGGCGGCACATCACTTGTCCGACAAGGATAATCCCAGTATTTGCAAACCCCATGCCGTGTTGGATCAAAATAAGCAGCCTTACACCATTCATCATCCGTCGGAATAAAATACTTCGCTCCCCTGTTACGACGGTACGAGCATTTATTTCGCGTATCATATGCGCCATCTCTGCGCGTTCCCTCCGTCACGCCCAAGACACAATCGCCAACTGGCTTACCATAATGAAGCCAATTGCAGTACCTCATCACATCTGAATATCCAACATACACAACGGGACGCTTCTCCCAGCCGGGCTTTACTGCAAAACCCGAACCGTTTTTCTCAATTCCGCCGCATACGCCTGTTGCCATATCTGTATTATACAGCCCAAACGGATCTGAATTGGCAGCGACGGAATTCAAGAATTCGCACCACTCCGTATTTGTCAATGCGAATCGGCACATTTCAAATTCATAGTCCACTCTTCCCACCCTGTACCCTTGAGCCGGATGATTCTTTTTATAACCTATGCGACACCATTTATTTTCTCGTATTGTGTTTTTCACACGCGGCAAAGCCATACTCTCAACTATCGGACTTTGCAGCACAGCAGGTTTATCGGCAGATGCAACTCGAAAACCAAAGCTTGAAATCGCCTTGTCTATCTCGTCCCCTTCCTGATAAGAAGGCAACAGCGAATATTCGCCCCGAATCAGGCTTCCGCCAAGCGCGGTGGCAAAGCTTCCTCGCCGCGTTTCCACCCATTCAGCCACGTTCCCGCGTACATCTTCATCGACTGGAGCAAGGTGCGGGAAAGGCCTTGCCCAATGCCCGCGATAAACATTTGCATGTAGTTTCTCATATCCAGCGGCGAATCGCCAAGCTCGCCATTCCTCGACAGTAGGGAGAAAATACGATTCAGATGTTTTACGCACAAATTGCTGCGTTCCTTTTATGAACTTTTCATCTTCCAATAATCGTGTATCATAGACACCAAATGTTTCATCACCCTCTGTCGTGCCCAATACCTCTTCGCCAACTGGTTTCCCATACGCCAGCCAATTGCAATAGCGCAATGCAGATGCAAAAGTCACGCATGTCGCCGGAAGATTCTTATACCCATTCTTCACTGTGTACACATTCAACCCGTCCTTGACGCGCTTCTCAATCCCCCCCCAGAAATGATCCTGCATAAGTGGATTCCAGAGACGATATATGTCGCCATCCACAGCAACCTTGTTCAGAAAGTCGCAGTAATCAGCATTAGAGACTAACGAACACATTTTCATTGCCGTGAAATAAAGTTTGAAGCCCTTGTCTTTAGGAACGACCTTTCTTCCGCATCCAATATTACAAACCAGACCATCGGCAGCAGAATGATCTCGACTACAAATGTAGTAATGCACACGCGAAGGAATGACGGATTGAGGAATACTCGCGATAGAATACCAACCGAAAGGCATAAAACAATCAAGAACAACAAAGGAAAGAACACCGAGCGTAGCCACAGCATCGAACTCATTCCGACAAGTTTGCGCGCGAACCAGACGCGCCCAAGCGCACAAGAAATCATTGTCGAAACAATCGCCCAACCAACAGAATAGACGCCAAGGTCCATTTTTATTAATAGCCACGCGAGTGGCAAGGCAAGAACGAACGAAGTTCCTACAAACAATTGATAAGCCGCGACCTTGCCGTTCGCGTTGACGCATATCTGATGTCCCGTGGCCATACGATCTATAACAGTCATTGCCATGATAAACAAACACAATCCCGCCGCATATTGCGGAGGCTCTTTCAGCCAAAGCCTGAGAACTTCATCAACTTCCAAAGAGAGAGGCAGCGCAAATACGAGGACCATTAGTGTGCCGACTTTACACACTTGGAAAGCAAGCTTTCTGGCCCTACCGAAATCCTTTGCCCCCCATGCATTGAAAATTGCGGGCGAAAACGCCCCTACCATGCTTCCAGCCAGAGTGCCGCAGTGTCCAGAAAGGCTTGATCCTACCGCCACGCCCGCATTCACCTTCGGTCCAAAATATTTATTTACGAGAATGGCAATCCCCTGTCCACGCAAGACGCCGCCGAGCATACCCCATGCGCTCCACAAAGCATAAGCCGACATTTTCTTGATGTTATTCAAACATTTCAAGTGCTTGCGCACAATTCTGCATTCCTGAAACAGATAACAAGCGCGAGCCCATATTAAAAGATTCGGTACTATGCCGAGGATGCATTGCCAGAAAGCGAATTTTGCGAGCCATATTCCAGGGTGCGTCACCATGTAATAAAGAAAGATGGCATTCAGCGTTGTGGTGGCGAAAGAATATATCGTCAATTCTGCAATGTACTGATGCGCTATATACATGGCGTTCCACGGCAGGCTGACCATGCCGAGATAGCAGGAAATGCATACAAACCGCCATACCCATACGCAATCATAGACGCGATCTGCAGGTATTGTCAAGAAGCCTCTGACAGCCCACTCTCCTATCGGATAGCACACGATCAGGAGCAATGTTGGCATGACAGTCTGTATGACAACGGCGGTGGTGAACCACATGCGGCACGACGCAAGCCCGGCTTCACGATTTGCCGCCTGCTCGCCAACCGCAACCGCATAAAACCGCCCAATCGCTCCAGCCAGGATATTGTTCAAATATGAAATGAATACCGTCATGCCTCCGACAACGCCCATTAATCCATAATCGACCTGCCCAAGCGCCATCAATGTCCACCGTCCGCAGAACAGTCCAATCACGAGCGCATACAAACTCCGCCCATACGTGGCTAAAATGTTCAAGAATATTCGCCGATTTGGGGACATGGTCATATACTATAGAGATTCAATAAACGGTAATGGTATTTGGGCGTTATAAACACACAACATCTTTCATTCTATTGATATCCATCAGATCAACTAAGAAAGCTGTAAACTTATATGCTCCTTCTACATTCAAGTGAGTTGTATCAACAAAATCAGCCTGCGAGAATCGTTTGTCACCAAGCATGTTTACGGCAGTCACATTTGAAATACTATTCAATTCTTTCATATACTGGCATAAAACATCTTCGCCATCAAAGAGCTCCATAAACCTCCTGCTGCAAGGAGCTATTATAACATACAC
>JAFSTJ010000291.1 GCA_017450525.1 Victivallales bacterium
GTCATGGACGAAGCCTTTGATGTATGGCAGTTGCCCAAAAGACAGGGAGACTACCATACCGAATTCGATGAATGCCATGAGCAGGACTTGCGTGACATGATCCGCCGTGACCGCAACCATCCATGCATCGCGCTTTGGAGCATCGGCAATGAAATCAGAGACGAACTCTTTCCAAAAGGCGCGGAAATCGCCACGGAGTTGGTCAGGATATGCCATGAGGAGGACTCTTCACGCCCTGTAACAGCGGCCATCAATTTCCAGAAAGCAGAGGACGATCCGAATGTGCATGCCTTTGCCGAGGCGCTTGACATTATCGGATTCAACTACAAACCGGAACTTTACCCTATTCTCCACAGACGCTTTCCATCAAAACCGATTGTTGCATCGGAAACTTCCGCAGTCGTCTCCACCAGAGGCGAGTACTTTGTTCCAGCGGAGGACGAGAACATCGCTCACGAAGACGGATATAATTCCGCCTACGGCCTCGAATATCCTGATTGGAGCAATGACTCGGAACAGATGTTCCGCACGCTCGGAGACTATGCATGGATTATCGGCGAATTCGCATGGTGCACCTTCGACTACCTGGGAGAACCATTCCCGCATAAATACCCCAACCGCAGTTCATGCTTCGGACTGTTTGACATCGCAGGCCTGCCAAAGTCACGTGCATATCTCTATGAAGCACAATGGCGGCAAGACGATGTTCTCCACCTCCTGCCCCATTGGAACTGGAAAGAAAACGACATAGTTGAAGTGCAGGCATTTACCTCTTGCCATTCCGTTGAATTGCTGGTGAATGGACAGTCTTTCGGCAGACGCATGAGGCAGGCAAACTCGCCAAGGCTTGTCTGGAAGGCTGTTCCCTTTAAGCCAGGGAAGTTGGAAGCCGTCGGATATGATGCAGATGGCAATGTCATCAAAAAAGTCATCAAGCATACAGCGGGAGAACCTAGCATGATTCATATATGCATTGAAATGTCTCCATCCGAAGACGGCGGAATCGCCCTCTGCAAAATATGCTTGCTTGACAAACAAGGCACAACACTAGAAACGGCAAATGACGAAATAGAAATCACTGTTGCGGGAGGAAGCCTTATCGGCGTTGACAACGGCGATGCACGCTGCCTGCTTCCATTCAAGCGCCGTCGGCTCAAATTGTTCAACGGTTACGCCATTCTGGCGCTACGTAAAGACAAAAACACGACCTTGTCCGTCAGTTGTGGCAAGCTTTGCACAAACATAACGCTTTGACTCAATATGACTTTGGGATAATACACGCCTGAATCCGCCTTTTTTCCATAAACGCCAGTCAAATATCAGCTATGAGCATTACATTCATCAACCATGGTCCTTGGCTTACCAATCCTGACATCGGCAAAATCACCATTGGCTTTTCAACGGCCGTCCCCTGTGCAGCCGCTGTCGAACTCCGCGAGGCACATAGTCTGCGATGGAAACGCATCGACCAGCAGGAAGGGGGACAGATTGTTCGCGCGGAGACGCGGCACATCTTCCATGTGGATTCCCTTGTGCCAGGCGCTGAATACGAATATGCCGTAATCGCGTACGATCCCGATGGTTCTTCCTTGCAGCGATTTGAGGGGACATTCACGGCATTTGGACGAGAAAGAGGGAAATACTCATTCCTCGTGATGGCTGACTTCCAGTTTCCCATCGATAGGCGCCGGGAGTTATTGTGCAAAGACCACGAATTGGCAAATGCAAAGTCATGTGACTTCATCGTTTGCCTTGGCGACATGCTTAATATCATAGATGATTTTGAAAAAGATCAGTTGGGCGGCGTAATCGATTTGCTAAAAGCCTCAGGTTTTCTTGAAAAGCCCATCATCTTCGTACGCGGCAATCATGAACTGCGAGGCAAAGCATCATGGGAATGGAACAGATGGTTCGCCTCGCCCGAGGGAAATCCCTATTCTGCCTTTAGACAAGGCAACACAGCATTTCTTGCATTGGATTCATGGTCGGACCGTCCAAGCGCCAAGGGCACACCTTTCGCCTTTAATCTCGATGAAAGCTTCCTCGCAGATGAGGCAGCCTTTTTGGACAGGGCCGTTCAAAACGAGGCATTTCAGACGGCTGACTTTAAAATCGTGATGGCCCATGGTGCCTCGCACAGCCATATCGATCAGTTCCTCTTTATCAATCCTAACATGCATCGGCTTACAGACAAATATTTCAAGGGAACAAAACCGCCAGTGCCCATTCATCTGTGGATTTGCGGGCATATTCATCACTACATTAGGACTGTACCTGGAAAGCCTGAATGCGCATCCATAAGCCACCCGCCGCAGCCAGTCACCACACCTGAAGACTATTCATTCCCTGTCATCACAACAGATGGTCCCAACGTCATGGCTGAAATAGTTCCCCCATCAGGCATTCAGACTTCCGTTTTCCATGTCACTGTCACTGATGAAGGCCTGGAGATAAAGGCGATTGCCGAGGAACGCGGCGTAATTGACCATTTTGTCATTACAAAAAGTCACCAAATCATTGAAAAAATGCCAATTGAGCATTACCTCTGGGAAAGTGATAAAAAACGGACAGAGTGAGCAGCCATGGACATGAAATTGGTCATTCATGTAGCAGCCATTAGAAGCACATCTTCACGCCTTGGTAACCAGCCAAAGCGTTGCTTGTAACTCCTTGTTGTTGTGCTAGATTGTGCTCAATCCTTATTTTCCCACCCACGCTGATGCACAAACGCTGCAATAAATCACGCAAAACAATCACACAATATGGATATACTTCAAAAATGCCTTGACTTCAGGAAGGCAGATGATCTGCGCGCCACTGGACTGTATCCATATTTTCGCCCCATAGAATCCAATCAGGGTCCAGTGGTGACAA
>JAFSTJ010000292.1 GCA_017450525.1 Victivallales bacterium
ATGCACGGGGCCGCCGCCATGCCATTTCAATGCTAACAATGCGCGATTCACCTTAAGTTCACAATCGCATTCTTCTTCATAAGTTCTCGGCAGCGGGCACTGGACAGAGAGATTCACTATGTCAGACGGCAAATGAATTCGGTCTGTCATTTGAGGCCACATGTTTCCAATATGCGAACTGTGTTGTGAACTTGTAATAGCTAAAACGGGCAGTTTTCGATAGTACGCTTCCGTCAAAGCAGGCATATAATTTCGACTGGCCGTAGCACCTGTACAATTAATAACTACTGGAGTCCCTGAAGCTTCTGCAAGTCCAACGGCCAAATAACCTGCGTGTCGTTCATCTACAGCCGAATACAGGGAGAAGAATGAATCTCCCTGGACGCTAAGCACAAAGCAGTCATTCGTTGCTCCTGGACTTATAACCATGTTTTTAATTCCATGCGCCTTTAACAAAGCGATTACAATTTGCGCATTCTTCTCATCGGTGTAATAATGTTTTTGCTCGCTCATCATCAATCTCCGTTCAATACTCTACGCCCACATGCACAACCAGAGCTAAACCACTGATGAGCGCATAGAGCCTGTGCCCATACGTAGCCACGATAGGTAAGAAGATTCTGCGATTAGGGGTCATTCTCTACAAATGGCGTATTGCTAGTAGACTTGAAGAATCTGGCGGCATCGATGATGCCTCTTCCGCTCATCATGCAATACTGCTTCGGGCAGTCGGCGCCGAAACGCGACCCGACTCCACCGGACATGATCAGAATCACATTATGGACATTGGCCCTCACCATTTCACACCAAATCCTTTCATACTATAAGTATAGCAAAAAAGGGCGATTCGTGGCGAAAACCCTACGATTCCGCGCCCCAATGCCCTGCTTGGTCGGAGTGCCGCCCTCCTGTCGCCGAGGCCGCAGCCTTTTCACGAAAAAAGAGAAAGGGATTGTTGGAAATGTGCCGCAAAAATGGCAATGAATGATACCATGAAAAACCGCCGTCAATTTCGGCGACTTTCGATTTTTCGCAACAGGTTGTCCCGTTAGAGGTTCCTCATTCAAAAGTCATCTGACAAAGTGGGACTGCTAGATGGCTTTAGACGTGGAGACAAGCCTTGTCGTTCTATTTCAAAAGCCACAAATGGCGAATGTCGGCGGAGATATTCCAAAGATGTATGCCCCCGAAGATAATTAGTCGCGTCATCTGCACGCTTTCTCATACAAGACGAATCATTCAATTTCAGAACATCGATAGTCTGTTCGCATTTCTCTCTCAAAATTGGCGGATTATTTGGGTTTGGATAGACAGAACCATCCAAGAAGTCGATCAGGAATGTTTCAGACGAAAGGGTAAACGGGTCAAGAACGACCTCATTTCTTTTGCGCGCGTTTGCATTCAGGCATGCCAATCGATAATTGTCCCACGAATAGGCAAGGTCGGGATACTTCGACTTGGGACGAAAGTGATCTGTCGTTGCATTTCCTACAGCCCCCTTAGGTATGTAAAAGCAATAGTATGCAAAAACCCCGCCGTAAGCTCTCCAGAGGTCATCCAGGATCTTCTGCCAAAGTGGGGGCATCTTCTCTGAAAACCGATTATGATTCTTCGCAAGCCATGCTCGTCCCGGCTGTCCAACGAGCTGCTCAAACAATTTCGGCTCTGGCTGTTTATGTACTGGAATCATTGAACCTCTATCCCTCTAGCCTTAAGAATAATCTGAAAGCGGAAAATCAATGGATCCGTGGCTGGAAGTCGGCTTGCGATTTGTTGAAAAGACTTTCTCAGATCGCTTTCAGATGCATTTACCTGTTCTAAAAGCTGTTTTGCCTTATTGATTTCGTGCTCTGCTTCAGGGGAACGCGCCGAGTCAAGATCAAATGCTTCGCTTGTCAGCCAATTGTCGGAAACGCCTTGACGAATGAAATCACGTTCGGAAACTATGGCTCCATTTTGTTTGTTTTCTGCATAATCCAAGTCAATCCAGTTGTCCGTTTCGCTGTTGAAGACATCTTCAAGCGCCGTCATGATTACTGGGGAATGGGTAGATACGACAAGCTGTATGGCTGTCGCCTTTCCAGCAGGCATCCACTCCTGATCAGACTGTATGCCCTTAAGGGCAACCAGCAAGGACGAGATAATCTGACGTTGCCATTTGGGATGTAAATGGGACTCGATTTCATCTACAAGAAATGTGATTTGCGAGGAGGGTTCCATTCCCAATATCCTACAGGC
>JAFSTJ010000293.1 GCA_017450525.1 Victivallales bacterium
ATGCCCTCCACGCAAATGGGTATGAAGGCGTAATAAACTCCGCTTGGACAAAGGGCTGCTTTGACGCACTCAACGAATATGGCATCGACTACCGCAAAATCGCGGCACTTGGAGTGGACGCGATGGTGGTGGAAACAGTGGCACTGGGCATGTCAATGATGCGCCCAGAAATCACATATATGCACGATGGTCTGCCTATGGCAATGGCTGAAATCAAGGCAGCGGCCCCGCAACTCAAACTAATCATGCTCCATGGCATTAAGGACGTGGTGGAATTCTGGGACAATCTAAGGCAGGCACCTTCCGCATACGAACGGGAACTTTACAAGTTGAGCAGCCTGTTCCTGCATACGGAAAAAGGCTTGCAGCGCGCGTCATCAGGCTTGCTGGCATGTCTGGCGGACGGCATAACCAAGAGCGAATGGGACTACATGACCGAGCGCTGGAACGCGGCATTCAACGGTGCGCCACAGCAGGCAGGCATGTCAGTGTTGTACTTTGATGAACAGGCATACGCCTCATCCGAACAAGACTATCGTAAAGATGGCTTCATGCCAGCGCTTGACCAGGCGGTCACGCTTATGGAAAACAAGGTGCCGCTCCAGACATACGTGCGCTGGGAACAAGCCGCATCAGAGCCCGGCATATTGATTGTGCCAGGAGCACATCTTGCGGAACAGTCTAAACTGGCAACCTTGCTGGCACAGCGAAAGGAACCCACCGTGCTTGTGGGGCGCAGTGAAGCACTTGCACAATATAAGGGCATGACATTCACTGATGGTTGCATTTCAATTGTCATAGCAAATGCGGGTCTTGAAGGCTGCACCCAGTTCCAGCAGCCCGAGCAGAAACGCCCTGCCCCTGGATATGAATTTGTCTCTTTCTATGACAGGCGCTATAGAAAGGAGATCGCCCCCGAATTATGGAAGGCAGCGGCAGACAAGATACTGGAACTCTCCAAGAAATACATGCCGTATATCTCATTCTCCAACATGCCATGTTCCATCCTTGTGCGCAAGTTCAGCGAGAAGGAATACGAAGTGGCTGTGGAGGCACGGGCAGTATGGGGCCGTGCGCAGGCAATTGTCACAATGCCAGGCAAAATAGCCTCCACCCGCATCACAAGCCCATTCCCACCAAGAGTAATGTCCTGCGAGGACAACTGCTTCAAAATACCAGTACCCACCAGAGGCGTCACATCAGTGCATGTGACACTACAATAATCCCAAAATGCGGAGCTTTTAACGCAAAGACGCAGAGTTTTTTAACGCAGAGGCGCAGAGACGCAGAGTTTTTAAGTCTTTTTCCATAGAGGTAATTGCAAAACTCTTGGAAAAGTGTGCTTTTCCCGCTGGCTTTCGCCAGCGGCACCGAGCCAGTCTATTGAAATACTTAATAAACTCTGCGTCTCTGCGTCTCTGCGTCTCTGCGTTAAAAAACTCAGCGCCTCTGCGTTAGCAGTTTTGCTACTTTGTCGGGCAAGGGATAGTCGCGGTAGGTAAAGCCGTTTTGCTGGAAATATGCGGAGGAGGCAAGTTGCTCCTCAAGTTCGGGACGCTGGGCGATGGAATTGTCCACACCGATGATGAGGGGCCATTGTGCACCATTGTCCAATGTCTCCAGGCGTGCAGAAATCTGGGTGGAATGCCATCTGTGGAACAGTTCCAGATAGCAGTATTCGCCGCTGTCGTTCATGAATGCATAGTCGGGGAATATGAACATTCCGCCCTTGCATTTGATGTACGGGCATTCGTCCACAAGATGCCATTGCGTGCCCTGCAACTTCTCAACTATTCGCTTGCTGAACAGTTCGACTTCCTCTGGCACGTAGGCGCCTGTCATCCTGCCATTGAAGACCAGGGCACAACTTTCATCCAACACAAGATTGCGCCATCTGCCACGCAGTTCCACCTTGGCTCTAAGACGCCATTTGGGCAGCAGGCATACATGCGGGAAAAACAGCGCCAACTGCAATCCATAACTGCGTGCATTTGAAAGGACGCTGCCTGGACCGTCCACCAGCATCTTCACCGTCATCGGCTCATCGCCGTCTTTGGCTGACTTGTCTTTAGCCACCACATCCGCCACCAGCCGATTGAAGCGCAATGCCCGCATCAGACGGCGTAATTGGGAGGGGCGTACATCAGGCAGTTCCAGTTCAAGTTGCCTGGAATACAGAAGAAGCCCCTGCACCAGGGCGCAGTTGTAGCGTTCCAGCAATTGCCGTGGCGTCATATCCCCAATGCCAACCAACTTCTCATTTTCTGGCAAATCAGAATACAATCCGTCTTCTGGCAATGACACGGCTCGCCTAACTGCCTCGCCATAAGAGGCCTCGTCGCCATGGCTTCCAGAACGCAATTCACGTGCGGAGGCCAAGAATACCTCCCTGCGCCTGGCCGCCAGGTCCTCCTGTGCGGCCGAAACATATTCCGCCCTGTCCTCCAATGTCTTGCGCAATCCATTGCCCAAGCGCAGATTTCTGCATGAGGCTACAATCGGCGCCATCATTTCATCTATCTCGCCCCGCGTTATGCCATTGCCAGCATTGTATATGCCAATCATACGTGCGGCAAGGGACAACAGGGAATCATCAGCCACGGATATAAAGCCTGGCTGCACCCTGTCTCCCATCAATCTTGCATTAATCAAATCTTTCGTAAGCACGATGCTGCCTCCTGCGGTCGCTGGTCCCCCATTCATTTGTGCCGCTGCTCAATATCTCATACAGCATTGCCCTTTTGCCTGGCGTGGGACGCAATATGCGCCCCAGCCTCTGCACATGCTCGCGTATGCTGCCGCTGCCAGACACCACAATGCCCACATCCGCCTCTGGCACATCAACGCCTTCGTTCAGCACCTTGCTTGTCACCAGGCATGGATAATCGCCGCTGCGGAACATATCCAAAAACTCCTTGCGTTCAGCCGCCTTGGTATGATGTGTCAGCACAGGCAGATAAAAGCGCTGGCCGATGGCGTAGGCGGTAGCATTGTCCGCAGTGAATACAATGATGCGACTTTCGTTGTGCTTGCAAAGCAGACGCCATACAGCCTCCAGCTTGGCACGGCTTCCAATGGCAATCTTGCGCTGGATGTAATATGCGTTCAATGCATCGCGCCCATCAGGGAAACGGGCACATGCGCCAAGAAATGAGCCCCATCCTTCCAGCGAGCCCATGGCAATGCCATGCCGCCGTATGAACGCAACATACTTTTCGTGGTTTTCACGGTATGTCTGCTCCTCTTCAGGATACAATGGCACGCAAATGCGCTGGGTATCGTATGGCGCCAGCACATTGCCTTCCATCTCATCAATGTCCTTTCGGAAGCAAATGCCGCCCAGCAATTCATCCAGTTGCGCCTCGCCGCCGTCAGTGCGTTCAGGCGTAGCCGTCAGCCCCAACCTGAAAGGGGCAATGCAACCTCGTGCGACACGACTGTAGTAGTCGCTGGGCAGATGATGGCACTCATCCACCACAAGCAAGCCAAAACGCTGGCCGATGAAGTCCATCATAAGCACGGCGCTGTCGTATGTTGAAACAGTAATGGGCAATATGTCTTTGCTACCGCCACCCAGCATACCAACCTTCACGTTGAATGCCTCCTCCAGTTGCCGTGCCCACTGCACCATCAAATCCAGCGTAGGCACAACAACCAATGTGTCTCTGCCTGAATTCGCCATTGCCAGTTCAGCAAGGAAAGTCTTGCCTGTGCCAGTGGGCAGCACAACCACGCCAGTTCGCCCTGCCCTAACCCAGGACTCCAATGCCTCCCTCTGATAGTCCCTGGGACTGCGGGCGCTTCGCAATTCCAGTTTGCACACATTGTAGCCACGAGCACAATCCTCGTAAGGCACTCCATTACGGTACAAATATGCAATCAAGGGCGAATACAGAAGCCCCTCTCCTCGCCAGGACTCAACACGGGCATCAAAGACGAAGCCAATGTCCCCCAACGGCAACTCCGTCTCCAGAGGCGCATCAACTAGAAGCGTCCCCGC
>JAFSTJ010000294.1 GCA_017450525.1 Victivallales bacterium
ACCAGGGTACAATTCTCTTCAGATGCTCCTTTGACGAGGCGCAGGGCAAGCTCAACATCACCAGGCCGATTGTTCAGTTGAGGACAGGCAGCCGCCTTACGGTGGGCTTCCACTGCTTCTCCAACAAGACGCTGGTGTTCACTTTCTCAGACAGGGCGAAGACATACAATGTGAACTTTGCCACCAAGCGCCAGTTCGTTATCCAGCCTGGCCAGGAATACATGCTGGGCTTCTCCTGGGACGGCGCGAAGGCGTGTGTGTATTTTGACGGCAAACTGGTGGATGAGGCGGAGCAGCCGCTGCCCCTGTCGAAAATCGTCCGCAACTTGAATATCGGGCCTTATGTGGATGGCTGGGTGAGGCCCGGCCCCTGGGCGGATGACATGCACATCAAGACACTGGCGCTTTATGACGAGGCACTTTCCCCCGAGGCTATTGCCAAATTGGAGGGAATTGAACTGCAGCCTCTTGCCCAGAGCCAGCCCATGAAGCTGACAGTGCCGCCTGTGCCTGCAAAGTTCGCGGCAAAGCCCGTGATAGACGGCAAACTGAATGACAAGGCATGGGAATACGCGGCCTCCATGCCGCGCCTCATCCAGGGCAACTTCCCCCACAACAGTGGAGCATTGCCGCCGCATGATTTCAAGGTGACTTATGATGCGGAGAACTTCTACCTTGCATTTACCACCTTGTTCCCGCCCCATGTGCCATTGCAGGAAGGCGATGTTCGTACAGCGGACATCGAGCCTGAGGTCTGGGGTACAGAATCATTCGAGTTGTACATTATGAATGACAAGAACGAGAACTTCCGTTTTGCTGGCAATGTGGCTGGTGGCTATTGTGAGCGTCTGCGTGAGGCGAAGTGGAATGGGGAATGGACCTACAAGACCAGCAAGGAAATGAAGATAGACGATTCAATCCTCTGGCAGGGCGAAATCGCGATTCCATGGAAGACCTTGAATTACAATGGTGCTCCTAAGAAGCCAGTGAAATTCAACTTCTGCCGTTCTTGGAAGCTGCCTGATTTTGGCAATCACTCGTCCCTCAACATCACTGGCGGCGCCTATACGGCGGAGGCCATGATTGAAATGGCATTCGCTCCAGTGCCCACATTGCAGATGCTTAGCCAGGGCAATCCAAATACAGGCGAATATACCTACGAGTACCGCATCGCCTCGCAGAACGGCGGGAAGGCGACTTATTTGCTTGCTCTAGGCAAGCTGGACGGCACGGCGCAGCCAATTCCACTGTACAGGAGGGAATACATTCTCAAACCAGGCGAAATGGTGCAGGATTCCCACAAGGACCTGATTGCATTGCCTGGCTATGATTGCCTGGTATATACGTTGTTTGCTGGAGACAAGGTGGCGATGCGCGAAATCGTGCCCATGAAACTGGATGACAACTTCTTTGACGTGGTGCCGCTGTTCTTGCAGGGCAAAGTATCCATAAAATTGAAGGACGTGGTAATGCGCAGCAAGTTGGGGCCTGGCTTCGTTGGAACAATCAAACTTTTGGACAAGGACGGGAAGGAACTGTCCAAGGTTGAGACCAACGCCCCTGTGCTGGAACTTGCGTTTAACAGGGATTTGCAGAAGGGCGACTATGAGGTTGCTTTGGTGGACAAGGCAGGCAAGGTTCAGGCGCACAAGAAGGTGTTCTATCCTGGCTATGGCGAGTGGGAGAAGATGGAGTTTCCAAAGGACGTGATAATTCCGCCATTCTCCGCGATGAAGACTGAACGCAAAGGGGAGGGCTTCCATTCCACGCTTTCAGGCAAGGAATATGCTTATGACAAGGGCTTCCTGCCTGCGCAGGTTTCCAGCCTGGGCGAGGGACTTTTTGCGAAGCCTGCACAGATTTTGCTGAATGGCAAGGCTGCCGAGGCGGCGACATTCGCCGTTGAGAGCGCAAAGCCACATAGAGTGGATTTCAATGCAAAAGGCTCGCAGGTTGCTTCCAAGGGATGGCTGGAATACGATGGTGTGCAGTGGAACGAAGTGACTGTGACGCCTTCCACCACCTCAAAACTTGATTTGCAGTTTGAATTGCATCCGCTGTTCGCCAAGTACCTGCACTGCGCGGCAGGCGCTACTTGGGGCTCGAAAATCACCCGCAAGGTGGATGAAGGCAGCATGACCCTCAAGTATTTCCCGATTCTGTGGATTGGCAACGAGGAAAAGGGACTTTGCTTCTTCAGCGAAACACATGGCAATTGGAATGTGCCTTCGACCAGGACTTTCACCATAGAGAAGAAGGGTGACAAGGCTGTATTGATTGTGCATGTTGCGGAGAAGATGCAGGCGGGCAAGCCATTCAAGTTCAGTTTTGGCATTATGGCGACACCAGTGCGTCCATTGGCGCCGAATTATCCATTCAACACACTGGGTTTCGGCTATACCGATCCATTGAACAGGCCAGGAAGGCGTCCCACTGGCGATGTGTCCTACATCTGCTATCCTCCAGGCGTCAAGGGCGGCGACTTGGGCAGTTTCTTTGGAGACATTGACGACCGCGATGGGCATATGCGGGACAATGCGTTGAAGTTGTCCATGGATGCTGTCAAGGACGAGTACAACGTGCGCCCCGTTCCATATCTCTGTGCGCGCTTCCTTTCCGTGAAATATCCTGAAGTGGCGGCGTACAAGGCGGAGTGGATAATTCGCCCAGAGATTGCCATGGACTACAGCAACACGGGGCATTTTGTCTATGACTGCTGCCCGACCACTAGCGCCAGTTCCTTCTTTGCATACCGCGTCTATAAGATGTTGCAGCGCTATCCCAAGATGAAGGGCGTGTATTTTGACTTTGGCAACGTGCCTGTCTGCTCCAACGAGAACCATGGTTGCCTCAACAGGCTGCCTATACTTGGCTTGCGTGAATTCTACCGCAAGATCGCATACGTGCAGACGTTGCTTGGCATCAAGGATCCTGTCATCGTGGTGCACAACACGGATTGCAACATGTTCCCAGCGTACTCCTTCACATCTCACTTGCTGAATGGCGAGCAGGTGCGGCAGGCCTCCAGCAATCTGCTTCACAACAAGAAGGACATTCTGGACACCTACGGCATCGAGATGTTCGCAGCCGAACTTTCCACGCTGCCAATCGGTGTGACCAACAGCGTCTATATGCCATTTGACAACCTCCTTCCAAAATTCGGTGGTGGGGACGAGACACGGGACGCATACCAGTTCCGCATGGGAAAGGCCTCCCTGGCTGGCACACTCATACACAACACAATCACCGCATTGTGGAGAAACAACTTTGCCTTGTTTGACAAGCTGATACGCGTTTATGACGCCTTTGGCGTGGACAAGGCGCAGTTCATCGGCTACTGGAGGGAGCCAGCGAAGGTCAGCGGCGCGGAGAACATCTACGTCAGCTGCTATGCAAAAGGGGACAAGGTTCTGGCAGTCATCAGCCACGTGGGCAGGGAGCACAAGAACCAGACCTTCAAGGTGGCCTTTGATTGGAAGAAACTTAATGTGAAGAATCCGCCCAAGAGTGCATTGGATACAATGACAGCACCTGACAAGGACTACGACTGGCTGAAGGTGCGCTTCAAGGAGGCTCGTGTTCAAGCGGTGCGCGCACCGCTTGAACTGGGCGACTTTGGCAGCAAGGTCATTTCATTCAAGGGCAATGTCCTGGAGATGTCGCTTAACTACCATTGCTTTGCAGTGGTTGAACTGAAGTAAAAGGTAATTGCTTCGCAATGCTTTCCATTTTCCTTTGTTGAACGTGAAA
>JAFSTJ010000295.1 GCA_017450525.1 Victivallales bacterium
ATGGAGTACGGACAAGGACGGCATCATACTGGCGCTTCTTGCGGCGGAAATCACGGCCCGCACAGGCAAGACGCCTGCCGAGCATTATGCCCAGTTGGAGAAGGACTTCGGCAAGTCATTTTATTCAAGAAAGGACACGCCAGCCACTCCAGAGCAGAAGGCACGTGTCGCCTCCATTTCTCCTGAAAACATAAAAATGACTGATTTGGCAGGGGACAAAATCACCGCCATTCTCACCAAGGCACCAGGCAACGGCGCGGCAATCGGCGGCATAAAGATTTGCGCGGAGAAGTCCTGGGCCGCCATCAGGCCCTCTGGAACTGAGAATATCTGCAAGGTCTATGCGGAATCCCTGCTTGGACAGGAGCATCTGGAGAAGGTGATTGCGGCGGCGTCAGAACTGCTGTAACCCGCAGAATGAAGTCCAAGAGGATACTGTATCTTTTTGCGTCATATCCACGCTGGAGCGAAGGCTTTCTGCGGCAGGATCTGGGAGGGCTTTTGGCTAGCGGCATGCAGATAGTGGCTACCAGCCTGTTCCCTGGCGACTGCCAGATTCAGCCAGGCTGGCCTGTTGTTACATGCCTGACGGCGGGGGAGGGCGGTGATGCATCCTCTGGAACAGGGCTGTCCTACCTAGTGCCGCGACCATTGCGGGCGCCTTTGACCATGATGAGGCATCGCTCGCTTTTCAAGAAATTGCTGCAACTTTGCAAGGAAGAGCATATCAGCCACATACATGGCGAATTTGCGGACATTGCTGGGCTTTTTGCCGCAAAGGCTGCTGCCAATCTGGGCTGCACATTTTCGCTTGGGCTTCATGCAGATGATTGCCTCAAGATGAAGTATTCACCCGCATCCTTGTTTGAGAATGCATCTTTTGTTACAATATGCAATGAAAATGCAAGAAATATGCTTCTTGAAAAAGGGTGTATCAACGCGGAAAGGCTGCATCTACTGAGGCATGGCGTGGAGTTGCGCTTCTGGTCTTTCATGGAGAACAGGCATACTTCTTCTGAAATCGATATACTTTTTGCAGGAAGGCTGGTTCCAAAGAAGGGGCTGGATTTACTGTTGGAGGCATTGTCGATGTTGCCTGGAAACTACACGCTAAAGGTGGCAGGCTCAGGACCAGAGGAGGCACTCTTGCGGAAAATGGCGCAGAATCTGGGCGTGTCTGGGCGCGTCACTTGGCTGGGCTGGCTGGGACAGGAGGCGTTGCGGACGGTGTTCGCCACGTCAAGTTGCCTTTGCGTGCCTTCCGTTGAAGGCCGTGGCGGCATTGACGGTGTGCCGAATGTTATGCTGGAGGCCATGGCAAGTGGCCTGCCCGTGGTGGCTTTTGGCAAAGGCGGCATTGGAGAGGCATTGGATGCCGAGAAAGGCTTTCTGGTTGATGAATGCACTGCCGATGGCTTGTGCGGGGCTTTGCGTTTTCTTGAAGGCAATGCATCCGAAGTGGAAAAGCGGAGGTGCGCGGCACGAGCCAGGATTGAACAGGATTTCGATGCGGCAAGGCTTGCAAAAGAGCGTGCCGCATTATTTGAGGAGATATAGAATATGTCGGCATTGTCGGACAAGATAATCAAGGCAAGTGCAATAGTCACTTTGGCGCACTTGTGCCTGAAGTTCGCTGGCTTGATACAGGCGAAGGTGGCGACGCACTATCTGGACAGTTCCACCTACGAAGCGATTATTGTTGTCGCCTTCACAGGCGTGATTAACAGCCTGTTTCTCATAGGGGAAGAGGTCATTGGTCCCACTTTCCTTACGCTATTCATGAAGGAGAAGGAGCAAAATGGCGAAGAAAAGGCCTGGCGTTTCTGCAATTCCACGTTAACATTGCAGTCTCTGGTGCTGCTTGCCGTGGTAGCGACTATTGCCTGTTTCCCTGACTTCTATATAAATCTGTTCACTACTTGGACTCCAGAAAACAATCCGACTGAATATCGCCTCCTGCGGTTGAGCCTCCAGATACTTGCGCCCTCGTTGTATTTCCTCTCCATTGGGAGCACGACATACGTATTGCTGAATGGATACAGGAGATTCTTCCTGGCGGCGTTTGGCGATGCGTCCACCAAAATCTGCATTGTCATCGGGCTGATACTTGGCATTGGCATATTCGGCATGGACTATCATGCATTGCTGTTCAGCATCGTTGTGGGCAGCGTGGCAAAAGTCGTGACGCATCTGCTAGGAATAACAAGCAAGGTCAAATACATCAGACCCGCATTTGACTGGCGTTCCCCTGTATTCAAGCGCATGCTGCTGCTTATGCTGCCGCTTTTCGCCGGCATCATATTTGCAAAGGTCAGGGACAACTTCAACAACATCTTCATACTCACCCATATACAGCAGAAGGGCCTGCTCATGGCGAACGATTTGGGGCGCAAACTGTATTCTTCCATACAGTGGCTGGTGCCCTACGCCTTGCAGATCGCGCTGTTCCCGTTCCTGTGTGAACTGGTTGGGAAGA
>JAFSTJ010000296.1 GCA_017450525.1 Victivallales bacterium
AGGTGGCATAGCTCTATCCGCGGCTTTCGCCGCGGACACTTGGCAGTCCGCAGTCCACATGGCGTTTTTTTACAGAGCTTAGGAGTGTCATTCAATGAAAATCAGTATTTATCTTTTGTTAGCGTTGTTATTTGTTCATACGATGGTCGGTGATGAATTTCTGACCAATGCTGATTTTCACGAGTTGAAGGATGGCGTTCCTGTTGGCTGGAGTTTTCAACAGAACGAGACAAAGCCTGTCTTTGCTGTCGAGGACGATGGCGAGGGCGGCAAATGTGTGGCAATCAAAGGCGAAAAGCCGAATACCACAGGCCTTTTGATTTATTCAAGGCCAATTAAGCTTCCTGTTGGCGCAACTGTCACAATTTCTGGCGAATATTGCGCGGAGATAGCCTCCTGCAACTGGGCTGTGCCCGTGCTGGTGTCCATGATGGCGCGTGGTATCTACAATTCCAACAAAATATGCGCCTGGGCCGAGGATCGGCTTCAGGCTGAGGCAAAATGGACAAAGTTCTCATTTTCCTACAGGATGCCTTACGATGTGGCGAGTCTGCACTTGTATGCTTCACTGCGCGGCTCCCAGGGTACTGTAAAGTACAGGCGGCTCTCTGTGCAGACCAAAATGCCAACGCATGTTTTGGCCAAGGGCAGGGAACTTGCCTGGCGCGAGGTCGAGGACATCTGCAAGGTCAATGCCCCAAATGACTGGGGAAAGGAAATCTCCGCTGATTATTATTCAGGCAGAGGCGGTGTGGCATTTGTGCCTGGCAAGAAGTTTGACTGGGCATTCCAGATCCCCCAGATACTTGACGTGGACGCACTAACTGATGTGCGCCGTACATGGTATGTATGGACCAGGGTGTACGGCTATCTGGAGCAGTCCCGTGTGTTTATGGAAAACAATGGGAAGTTCGTGTCCTATATGGATGTCAAGGCCAATGAGAAGACGGATGCCAATGGAAAATACGCAGGACCAGGAGAATATACCTGGCAGCTTTGCGGTAGTTTCACAACGCGCGGCGGCAACCAGCATCTGACATTCAAGAGCGAAAAGCGCATGATGTTCGATGCTGTGCTCATCACGGACGATCCAGACTTTGCACCTGTAAAATACGAGGCAAAGGACTTTCCACAGGCGAAAATCGTGGATATCAGCACCAGGCATGCCATTCGAGCCGAATATGTTCACGAAGGAGTGACGGACACGTTAACGCTGCCCATAACATTCCGTATAGCAGGGCAGAACATGCCCCTTGACACAAGCAAGCCGCCCGCAGTTTTCCATTTTTCACTGCCTGAAAACATAAAGGTCGAGGGCTTGACTTCGCATTTCGCAGGCGAGAATTGGAGCGTTAAAAACAGATGGAATGGCAAGTACCTCACATGGAAGAAGACAGGCAGCCACCAGAAGCAGGGCAAGAACTACAACGACTACGAAGCTTATCTGTACTGGCTTTCCTCAAATCAGTATCTTATCTATGTAAAGGCGGACAGCAAGGGCTTCAAGCAGGGTGATGTTTCCCTGTGCGAATACTGGCTGGAGCATGAGGGCGAGAAGCAATTGCCCGAGGTAATTGAACTGAAGCACATTGCCATAAAGCCGACAAGCCCCTTCAAGAACATACATATCGGGCCGGCATACGTGGTGTTTGATATGATGTATTCCTCTATGCCGAACTGTTTTGACAATCTCTCAGCCTGCGGCTTCAACTATCTTGGCGCCTTCAACAACTTCCATGCCTGGGGAGAGGACGGCAAGGAGAACTTCGCGTTGTTCGAGAAAATGAGGGACGCGGCTTACTCACGCAACTTCAAGGTCATTATGAACTGCGATATTTACAAGAAAATAAGTGAGGCTGATTTGGCATGGGGCATCAATGAAAAGCCCTTGACGGAGAAAAACGCCGACAGGCAGAAAATCGTGTCACTGGCAATGGACGAGAACAGCCTGCCGATACAAATCGCAATGAAGGAGATCCGAGAACTGGCGTCGCTGGGCATATCAGTCGAACTGGACGATGAGATGATGAACCGAATGGGGGACAGGATTGACTATTCCCCGAAAACCAAGGAGCTTTTCCGCAAATGGCTGGCGGAGAATCGCCGCAGCGTACCATACAAAAGCCCTGTGGAGATTGTGAAGAACAAGGAGAATGACCCAGATATGTACAATCACTGGGTGGATTTCAAGTGCTCCAGGATGGCATACTGGTATTCTCTGTATAGAAAGGCTTTTGAGGAGGGACTTGCCCAGGCAAAGGGCAAGTATCCCGAGGGGCAGAAGCCAATGATGATTGCATGTGTCGATGGCGCTGGAACTCAGTGCGACACATACCGCAAGATTATGGAGATTTCGTTTTTCGACTACAAGATGCTGGAGAAGCATCTGGACTACATTTCTGTAATGGCATACTCCTATGGTGGCGTCGCAGAGGCGGACAAGCCTGGCAAGGCAATTGAGATGTACAGGGATTATATGTATGACAGTGCCGCTTTCCCCATTCTCCTTGCTGGTGGCTATGGCTGCGAGATTGGTGCGGACAACAAGGCAATGCTTAAATACGAAGTGCTGGAAGCACTTATGCTAAAGTGCCGTGTCATATCGTTCTATGCGGGGGCTACTTTGTTCAATGCACCAACTCTTGCGCCTGTCGTGGAGGCTATTCGCATTGCCAGACCGTATGAGGACTTCTTCCTGAATGGGCGTAGATGCCGCCCATATTCCAGCGACAGCAAATGGCTGCGCACTCTTGGACTCAAATTGGAAAACAAGTTGCTGCTCTATGCGGCGAATTATCGAAATAATCCTTCCGCAAAGGCTACCATTAAATTTGATGAAAAGATAAAGAATGTTATTGATTGCAGTAATAATGATAAATTGCAAATACAAGATAATTCAATTACCATAGATTTCAAGAATGAAAGGGGACGCTTGTTCTTGGTGGAATACTGATAAATAAGGAGTTGTTATGACAAGGTTCAAGTTATTTTCGTTGTTGCTGCTTATATGTGCATTTTCATTTGCAACTGAAGTGCTGGATAATGGGAATCTATCTAAGCTGGTGGGTGACGTTCCAGCTGGCTGGTCGTTCAGAGGCAAGGCAAAGGGTAGCATCGTGCAGGAGGATGGCGGCAATTGCGCAAAGCTCGTTTCTGAATTGCTAGACGATTCTGCTACGATAAGTGCAAACGGAAAATGCAGTTTTCCCGCTGGCTCTCTCCTGCGTCTCTCTGGCGAATACCGTACAGAGAACATCGAAATGGGGAAGGGCGGCAACTTGTTCGTATCAAGCCGCTACCGCTCCGTGCAGAACAATGACAAGCAGCCTGTGGCGTGGCTGAACGCGACTCTGAAGCCATCGGATGCATGGAAGAGTTTCAGCGTGGAGATGAGGGCGCCATACAACGTCGCGTCATTCTCCGTCAATGGATGCATACATCATGCGAAGGGTACTATCCTGTTCAGGAAGCTGTCCTTGGACATAAGCCCCTCAACACCCAAATTCACACCTGGATGCGAAGTGATCTGGCGCGAGATGGAGGACATCTGCTTTGACAAATTCCCATCCAATTGGGGACAGGATACGGCGGAGGACTTCTCGTCAGGCAAAGGCGCCATTGGCTCGGAGAACATAAAACTGGACTGGAATTTCCAAATTGCCGAGGTGACTGACGAGAGGACGCTGTTCAGCAAGGAGCGCACCTGGCATCTGTGGACACGTGTTTACGGCTATATGGAATCGCCCCGTCTTTTCATCTACTACCAGGACAAATACCTAAGGCACATCGATACGCCAGCCAATGAGAAAGTGAAGGACGGCAAATATGCTGGCCCTGGCCATTTCACTTGGGTGTATTGCGGCAACTTCAAGACCAAGGGCGGTGCGCAGAAACTGACTTTCCAGCCAAAGGGACGCACTTTCATTGACTGCGTGCTGCTGACCGATGATGCGCAGTACGCTCCCGTTAAATTCGAGGCGAAGGATTTTCCACAGGCCAAGGCCATTGACGTGCGCAACGCCAATATGCTGAAGGCAGAATACGCGTACGAAGGGCTGACGGACAGGATTTCCCTGCCATTGTCCTTCCGTATCGCTGGCAAGAACATGATTATACCCAATGACAAGGCGCCTGGCGTCATGCACATATCTTTGCCTGAAGAAGTTGTGCTTGACGGCATGACATCCCACTGGGCTGGCGAGAACTGGAACGCCAAGACCCGTTGGGGAAACAAGTTCCTCACTTGGAAAAAGACAGGCGAAAGAAGCATTGGCGGCAAAAAGTACATTGACTACGAGGCATATCTGTATTTCATATCCAGCAATCAGTATCTGGTGTTTGCCCACATAAAGCCAGAGGCGTTCAAGGCAGGGCGCAAGTTCGCCTGCGAATTCTGGCTGGAGAACAATGGCGAGAAGCAGTTGCCTGAGAAGATGGATGTGGAGCATATCGCCATCGAGCCAGTACGCCCATTCAAGAAAATCTGGGTTGGCCCCAGCTATGTGCCGCTTAAGATGATGTACTATCCCTTCGAGAAGAGATGCAAGGACCTGAAGGCATGCGGTTTCAACTATATGGGGTCCTGGGCAGACCTATCCAAAGATGATGTGCCTGGCTTTGACGACTTCAGGAACGCGGCATACAAAGAGGGCTTCTTGATTTCCGCTGTTGTCACTCAATACAGCCACATCAAGCCAGAGCATTGCGCCATCGGACTTAATGGAAAGCGCATGACGGGAAACAGCGGCCAGGGCAGCGGCGGCATCGTGTCCCTTGCGCTGGATAAAGATGACCCGCCCATCGGCGAGACAATGGAGCGCACCAGAAAGGCTGCCAAGCATGGCATTTCTTTGGAATATGACGATGAGATGACAAACATGCTGGAGGACAAAATCGACTACTCGCCAAAGACGAAGGCGCTGTTCCGCGAATATCTGGCGAAGAAGAACATGGCATACGTTGAGCCCGAGACAATTGTCAAGGAGA
>JAFSTJ010000297.1 GCA_017450525.1 Victivallales bacterium
CTATTGCAGCTATGCCGCAGCCAAAGGTGCCTTGCTGGACAATGCCCATTAGTATGCAGACCTTGAGTTTGGTCTGGTTGTCTGCATCGTTGAAAGTCGCGCGTTTCCGTCCTGTGATGAATTGGACTAGTTCATCGCGGGCCTTGACAGGATCGGACGTCGTCTTCTTGCCTTTGAGCGTTATGTGCTCGTTGCGCACAATGTCCTTGGCGAATTGCAGGTTTCCGTCAACGAGCAAGGCACCTGTTTGCGCTTCGGTTCTGGAGTGTTCCAGAATGGTGTGGCTCATTTCGTTTACAATATGCGTCATAACCTGCGCCTTTGCAATACGGTTGCTTCTCAGTTGCAGTTCATTGGCTGGATTGTCAGCCGCAAGTATTCCGCTTCCCCTTGCCACAACCATTGCGATGTTTCCTGCGGCGGCCCCTGAAAGGCCAAGCAGCTTGTTGACGCCTTTCATGGCGGAAAGAATGGCCTTGTTCACCGCCATGATGCGCCGCGCGGTGAGCGGGCGCCCTTTGCCGTCGAACTTGCTGAGTTCCATTGCGGAGCGCACTGACTTCGGCACATCGTCTATGCTGGTGCCGAATATGTCGATGACCATCTGCTTGAAAAGTTCCCTGGTTTCGTTGTTCAGTTGCTGCTGCCTTTCAGTCCGCGTGCGCCTGAAATGGAATATGTCCTTTGGAATGTCGTCTCTGGAGTATCTGCAAGTGAGTTGCTGCCCGTCCTCCAGATACAGGACTGTGTTTTCTCCAATGTTGGTCCTGTGACTTATGTTTTCCGCATAGCGGAATGCCTTGTTCAATTTGTTCAGCGCATCAAGATTTAGATTTGTTTCGCTCATTTGTCTTTTCCCTTCAAGTTAAACGCGGGCGTGCCCGCGCACAGAACAATATTATTATAATGTTAATTGCACATCAAACCTGTATGAAAAATCCGCCGAATATAGGCGTCATTTTGTATAAGTCTTCCTCATCCTGGGAGGCCTCCCTTTCCACGTCCATGAATGTGGTCAAGGTTCCCCGATATTCCTCCACAACATTCACAAGTGTCTCGATGGTTTCCGAAAGAGAGTCCAGGTTTGCCAAGGCGTGGGGTAGGGCGCGGACTACGAGATATTCTTCCGTATCTGGATTTTGACAGATTGTCACTGCATCCGCACCAGAGAAGAGATGGTTTGCCTGGAGCATGAATGAAGCAAGGCGACCTTTGCTGTCTGGCAGGGGACCGCCTATCATGGCGCTGATGATGAAAGCCCTTGCGTTTTTCGCCTCGCGAATTGTCACCGCTGTATAATCAACCACCAAAGTCACTTCGCCGTTTTCAATTGTGTAATTGCTTATACCGTGCTTTTTGGCGAAGCATTCAATTAGTTCCTTGTATTCCATTGTCGCCCGTCTTATGTTTCATTCGTTTTACATCGTAAGTCCATATAGGGCAAAAACGTATTTAATGTAGTCAATATGGTGTTATTTTCAAGTTGCAACCATACTAGCGATGGCTTGTCATTTACAGTTCTGGGATTGCTTGTGTTTTTGCAAAAAGATTTGGTGATTTTGTTTTTCGCTCTATATTACCAGCATTGTCACGCACGTCAAATAACACGTAATTGCATGAAACACATTCTACGCAAGTTCTTTTCCTGGAGTACGCCAGCCTGGCGTCTGGCAACGTTATTCCTCTGGTGGGGGGCATTGCACTTGTGTCTCATGGTGTTCCTGGTATGGACCAATGTTGAGCAGATAATTCATGGGCGTGTTCTGGTGTTGCTTGCCGTTCAACTGCTAACTTGCCTGCTTCTGCTATTTGCGCATATTGGAGGGCTTGCTTTTCGCCCGCTGCGGGGACTGCGCATTTCATTGTGGCTGTTGTCATTCCTTATGCTTGGCTTTTGGGTGTTTATGCCGTTCATGGGTACTTGCCTATTCGAAGACCATATTAGAGAACTAAATTGGTCGGAACCAAACACCGCCTGGGGAGTTGTATATTTTAAATATTTGATTTGTGAGATATTGAAAGCATTCTGCCATTTCCAGGATGTGTCAGAGGCGTATGTAAAAGAAATTGGGCAAGTGATTGGACGGCTTTGGCTGTCTATTGCGTTCATCCTGCAACTTGCTGCGGATATTGTTCATAGTGCTTGTGAATGGCGTGAAGCCAATGGCGAGGCACGTCCCAAAGTGAGACGCAGCACTGTATTTGGCGCTTGCTTTGCGCTGTTGCCATTGGCGAGTATATTGTGTCCTGTGTTTCTTGGCCATTTACAATGGAAGGCATGCAAAGCATACGGAAATGAGTTGCGCCAAATCAGGGAAACTCCTTCGCAACAGGCATCAAAACGCGAACTTGACGATATTGAGCACTTCAAAAAGACCGAAGAGGAACTGACTGCATCATGGAAAGCGGGCAGGCAGGCCAATGTATTTGCCAAATGGGAGGCACTTGCCCATGAGACAAAGTCTAAATGCTGGTTGGAGGAAAGGCGGCTGCGCCTGCTTCCGCATTTGCTGCGAGAGGGCATTCCAGACGATGCAACGCTTTGCCAAAGGATTGTATCTGCATTGCAGCAGGCACAAGATGTTATGAAACCTCTGGAACGCGAACGTATTCTTTGGAATAACGATGTAATGCACCAGACATTTCTGGAATCTGGTCCCTTTGGCGAAGACGAGCCGTTCGGGATAGTTCAAGTATTCTTCAAGCATTATAAAGAGCCGCTGGCAAGTGTGCCGGTGGGGCTTGAGCGTTTTTGGGAGTTGCGGCTTTTGAGGCAAATCGACGTATTCTATCAGTTGAAGTTAAGGGCACTTGACACTCCGCTGGAAGAGATGGGCCGCATTGAGGCGGATTTCGACCAATGGCTTGCCTCTATCCCATGGAACTACGAGGTATTTGCGCCAAACCAAAAGTGCATGTGCGGGGTAGGTGTACATATCAACCGATACGCAGACCTATATGAGATGCAGTATTGGCAGGCAACATAGGTA
>JAFSTJ010000298.1 GCA_017450525.1 Victivallales bacterium
ACCAGCCTCTTCAGCCTGGCGCAAAGCCTGGTCCGCAAAGAACGCCATTATGCTTGTACCATGATGCTGCGCTATCGCCTCCTTGACCTCGTGCGGCAAATGCGCCTTTGCCGCAAGGTCCAGCCCATAGCGCACATGCTGGCGCAATATGTTCGCACTCTCCAGTGGCGTTATCTCATCATGGGGATTCGTCTCGTCATTAAGCAGATTCTCCGCAAACATTTTTGGATTGCACAGTTTTCCTATATCATGGAAATAAGCACAGGTCTCAGTAAGGCGTGAGTTGGCGCCTATTGCACGCGCTGCATCCGATGCAAGACGCGCCACTGAAAGGCTGTGCTCGTAGGTGCCAGGAGCCTGTTTCAGCAACCGTTCCAAAATAGGATGGTCACGGTTGTTCAGTTCATTCAAAGTAAAAACCGTAGTGACATTGAACACCAGTTCGCATATTGGTGGCAATAAAAGCATTCCAAGAATGACAACCAATGCATTCAACAGTAAAAGCATCGGCATCGTCAACCAAAACAGTGCAAATGGAGGATTGAAGGCCCATGCCAGGTTGTTTTCCCAGGTGAAAAGCACAGTCATTGCAAAGGAACTCAAAATCAGATATATCCCGCCCAGAAGGAAGCGCAGCCTGCTGTGCACATTCTGGAAAGATATAATTGTAATCAGGGAGCATACCAGGGAATGAAGAAAGAATTGGAACTGGTAGGCACCTCCCCAAATGACGGGTCCCAGCAGGGAAAGGCACATCGCCCCGCAAATGCCAGTACGGCGTCCCAGCATGTTTGACATTAGACTGGGCACCAGAGCGGCAGGGAATATGATTATAGCAAAGAACACAGGCCAATTTTCAAACAGGCTTGCAATGAAATTGCTAAGCACCAGAAGCCCCACATGGAGGAAAAGCAGCAGCAGAACTAGCCACTGCTTGTGCACTGTATCGTAGAAATCCTCCCTCAGAAAATAAATGGAATAACCGAAGAAAAGAAGAACCAATGTGGACAATATCGCAACGCATATCAGCCGCATAGTCCCCCACTGAACGGCCTCTTCCTGCGCACAATATTCCTGGTATGCAAGCAGTTTGTAAAATGCGGGACTGAAAATGCGCTTGTTGCCGGAAACTGTTTCAAACAAAACTTCTCCATTGCGCACTATCGGCTCATCAACCTCCACATGAAAGAGGTTTCCAGTCTGGTGATTATCGGAAAAGTTTCCTCTTGAAAGCCCGCAGACATATATATTTGGAAGACAGTTTCCCCAATAGTTTTCTACCTCCCCAATGTCAGACGATTCAGGCGAATCCCCACCTGAATCCGTACTGCGCTGCTCGACCTTGTCCTTCTTCTCAACAACGTACGAGAAACTTTGCTCAGCAAAAATATCGCCGTCCGCCCTGAATGAGCTTCTTGTATCGTGGCTGGCTATTGCCTTGACGTCATTTCCAACCCAGCTGGGAAGCTTGGCGTCCTTGCTGTTGAAAGATAATATCAATACAAAGGCGCTTACGCAAAATCCCCACGCCAGCAGAAACACCACTAACGAAAGTAGCCAGTCCCTGCTAGAGCCGCCCTCCGAAGATGACGTAGAAGCTGATTTGCTTTCTGACATAGGTTATGGACAAATTTCGGCCAATGATTAGGGATGCTTGAAAAGCACAGCGGCATTATGACCGCCAAAACCAAAGCTCAAGTTGAGCGCCAGAGGCACAGCCATTTCACGTGCATGGTTGGGAACATAATCCAAATCACAGTCAGGATCAGGCGTGACTTGGTTGATTGTAGGTGGAACACAGCCGTTCTGAATGGCTGAGACGCATACCACTGATTCAAAACCGCCTGCGGCTCCCAGCATGTGCCCCGTCATTGACTTGGTGCTGCTGATGGCAATCTTCCTGGCATGCTCGCCCAACGCCTTCTTCAAGGCCATTGTCTCGCAACGGTCGTTAAGCGGCGTCGAGGTGCCGTGTGCATTAACGTAGGCAAGCTGCTCCACTGGCAACTTTGCACAATTGAAGGCATTGACTATAGCACGGGATGAGCAAAGCGCATCCTCGCGGGGCGCTGTAATATGGTGTGCATCGCAGGAAAGGCCATATCCGACCACCAATGCCAAAATGTTCGCGCCTCTCTTCTTCGCACGCTCATATTCCTCCAAAACCAATATGCCAGCACCTTCCGCAGGCACAAAGCCATCACGATCCTTGTCAAATGGACGGCATGCCTCCTGCGGCGCGTCATTGCGCTCGGAAAGAGCGTGCATGGACGAAAATGCGGCTTGCCCGAGTTCTACCACGCCTGCCTCCGCACCGCCGCATAGCATAATGTCCGCATCTCCCCTGCGTATCATCCAATATGCCTCTCCCACGGAATGCAATGCCGAGGCGCATGCGCTGACTATACCATAGTTAGGGCCCTGCATATTGTAATGAATGGCAAGTTGCCCGCTTGCCATGTCGGAAATCATCATAGGCACCAGCATCGGCGAAACTCGGTCCAATCCCTTTGTGCGCATTATCACAGCCTGCTCGGTAATGGTGCCAAGACCACCTATTCCAGATGATACAAGAACACCGCTACGCTCTGGCTCATAGTTGCCCTCCTCAAGTCCAGACGAAGCCATGGCCTCCTTGGCTGCAACCAGGGCAAAGTGGCAAAATGCATCCATGCGCCTGATTTCCTTGGGTGAAATATGCTCATCCAATGCCAGATTGTGAACCTCACCAGCAATCCTGCAACGACAGTTCGATGCATCGAACTTGGTTATAGGACCTATACCGCTCTTGCCAGCAAGAAGATTCTTCCAATTTTCAGGCACGTTGTTACCGACAGGGGAAACCGCACCCATTCCAGTCACTGCAACTATTCGTTCCTCTGACATAATTCACCTCAAAAATATATCAAATGCCGCCCTTTTTAAATGGCGGAAATGCGCCATTAGGACTGCATTGCAAGGGTCACATATTAACGCAAAGGTCACTTTTCCCATAAATGGGCAGTGACCTTAATATAAGAAATCATTGGCCGACCTGCAACATCGGCAGGAAACCAGTGCAAATACTTCAATTTTCGTGAATCACGGGCTATTATTGTGCTTCACCCTTCTGGATCTTCGCCTCTACATAGTCAATGGCATCACCGACTGTAGTAAGCAATTCAGCCTCGTCATCCTTGATCTTCGTACCAAATTCGTCCTCAAGAGCCATAATGAGCTCCACAATGTCCAATGAATCCGCACTCAAATCCTCAATGAACTTGTCAGTACGCTTTATCTTGCTCTCCTGTTTGCCGAGCTGCTGCGCGATAATGCGGATAACACGTGCCTCATTGTCTGTCATTTCTTCCTCTCCAAATTTAAATTCCATTTCCAGCAAGATTCCAGCACCTGCCTCCTATATTCAGGTAAATTCCTGGAATAAAGCCGTATATAACAAAAATTTCGTGCACAATATACTGCCATAGCCCAATATTTCAAGTCAGTTTCTGCAAAACAGTCACAGTTATCCCATAACTTTTTAGCAATGGTAGAAATACATGCCCTATCAGCGAGAGGGGCCGCAGAGCGGCCCTTGCTCTGCATATCAGAAAAGTGATTTTGTCAGATTTTCCACCTACTGATTTCCTACAGAAATATCAATTGCGTTATGGGATAACTGTGCAAAACAGTTGTTTTCCGTGGAGACCGCAATAGCGGGACGGCGCAGGCAATGCCCATGTACATGGTGTGCAATGCCTCCATAGATGATATGGGTTCGCAGCACCAGTCCTTCTATTGCCTTCCGTCTTCGCGCACGCGTACATTGTTTGGGATACTTCCCCCACCCACCTTCCGCTTCTAACATAGTCTCTGAAATCCAGGTTTGCAAGGGGAGAGACAAAGATGTATAATGGTTGTACTTTTTTATATGGAATATTCTGTCAAATTGAACTTTCCTATAATATCCATGGGTGAGAAATTACGTGGCACAAGCGCAAACCATACACATCATTGTAGGATTGCGTAAAGGATGATGTTAGTGCCCAGTCGCGTGTAGAATTCGTGGGTGTAGTCGCTGATTTCGCGGCTTGCATAATAGCGGAATACACGCCAGCGCCCGCCTGGCTCCATGCACCAGGCAGGCAAAGCCTCCTTCTGGCAATACACCATGTCCTTGCCGCCGTCCTCACGCACCACCTCGAACTTAGCTCCGCTATATGCTGCGTTCTTCAGCACCTGGTCAAGCCCTTCGGTCTGCTCCAGCACCCTGAACTGTATGTTCGTTTTCCACTGCCCCAGTTCATTGCGTGCCCAGCCCATTGCGATAATCGGCGTACAAAGTACTGCAATCCTGCCATTCAAGCGTATTCCAACGGCAGAATAAGTGCCTTCAGGCCACTTTTCATTAACCACATAGTCTCTTACTGCGTCAGGCAGTTTTGCAGTATCGGGCAGTCCCTTGTAGTAGATGCTGAAGAGAGGGTGCTTTCTGTCAAGCGGCGTGAATGGATTTCCAGGCAGCACCTTCTCGAACAGCGCCTTGATTTCGGGAGAGGCCTCCCATTCCGCATAGCTGTGGGATGCCGCCAATTCGGGATGCTCACGCAAAAATGACGCCGTTATCCCTGCGTCAATAAAAATGAAGCCCCCGTTTTCAAGGTAATTGCGCAGCTTGACAATAGCCTCGTCTGACAATGACCATCCACGGCAGTCAGCGGCATTAATATAGATGAATGGATAATCCGTCAGCTTGCTGTCCGTGAAGTCGCCAATTACTGCTGGCTCTGGCACGATATTGCATTTGCATTCAGTTGAAATATGCTTCAGCAACGATGACAACGCGCCTGGATAACTGCTCCAAAGCAGCCCCTTGGCATTGCCGCCTTCCACATACTGGGCAATGCGAATCTCCTGTCTTGCATCTTCCGCGATACCCAGCAGCGCAAAAAACAAGATTATGGCAATGCAAAGCCTCATTGTCCCTGTGCCTTGGTTATTTCAGTCACCAGTGCGCCATCCTCGGATGCCTGCCAGACAACCTCATACCCAAAAAGAAATATGCCGTAAATGCGCCCAGGTATCTTCTGGTATGCGGGACGCGGATTGGCGGAAATCAGTTTTTCCGCCAATGCCCTGAAATCATGCAAGCCACCAGCCTCCAACTGCTGACATTGACGTGCCGCCTCTTCTGTGAAACTCACTGGCAGGGCATTGCCATCAGGCGCATTCTGTGCAAAACTGCCTCGCGCATCTGGTATGGCATCAGCATACGGCACGTAGGGTTTTATGTCGATCACAGGCGTACCTTCCACCATATCCAGACCCTCCACCATAAGGGACACCTTTCCATTGCGGCAAATCACCTCATTCAATTTCAGTACGGAAAGCCCCACTGGATTGGGACGGAACGGCGAGCGGGACGAAAATACGCCTATGCGCTTGTCGCCGCCAAGACGTGGGGGCCTGACAGTCGCCTTCCAATGCTCGCGTATTGCCTGGTGGAATATGAAAAGCACCCAGATGTGGGAGAATTCCTCCAGGCCCCTAACGGTGTTTGGCTGGTTGTAGGGCGGCAGCAGCACTATCTCGCCACTTGCCTCCTGCACCAGTCCAGGCTGCCTGGGAATGCCGAACTTCGTCTTGAAGCAGCTCTTCACCACGGCAACTGGCGTAAATTGATATGTCTCCATTATA
>JAFSTJ010000299.1 GCA_017450525.1 Victivallales bacterium
TCGCATCAATGGCAACTATGAGTTTGACATCAAGGGCACCGTCGTTCCACGGGACATGAGAGACGGCGTTGAAGAACTTTTGGTCAATCCCCTGCCGATGGTTGACTTCTTCTATGACAAGCAAAGCACTGGCAGGAGATATGACATTCAGAATCGATTGTTTATAGTCCATCATTCTTTCGTGGACGTGGAAAGGGAATTGCTACTCAGGTGCGCATGGCAATCCAAGGAAAGGATCTATAAACAGTTTTGCGACAACATAGACCATATAAAATTTCTCTCCACTCATCACGTCATTGCAGGCGTAATCTACATATTAGAGCGACAAAAGGGTTCCATAGACTTCAAGATTTCTGGATTAAATCCATAATTTTTTGTAAACTTCGCATGTTTTCCCCCGTCTTTTGCACGCTTTTTAAAATTAAATATCTACCTTTGCGGGCAGATTGATTTTCTTATGGAGAACAACTATAACATAGCAGATGTCTCGAAAATAATGGGCATGACACAGAAGGTCGTGCGCAAGTTTGTGGCGTCTGGCGAGTTGAAAACCACCAAGAAAAACAATACATATTCCATCTCCGAAGAAGATTTAGAAGCCTTCAAAAAATACATCGAAGGAGGCAAACACGAAAAACACGCCCGTGAGGTTGCGGACTCCTTCATACGCACAGGACACGTGGGGCGGCCAAAGGGTACGAAGCCCGACTCCCCAGACATCGTTGGAAAGGATGGCGATGCCGTAAATTGGGCGGACATTGGCGTGCATTGGGACAACCCGTCCAAGTCGGAGTTGACTTTTGTCGACCTGTTTTGTGGGGCAGGAGGCTTGAGCAAGGGCTTGGAGATGGCAGGATTGGAGGGTATCTGCGGACTCGACTGGTTCGATGAGGCTTGTATGACGTACAACCGCAACTTCAGTCACCCCTTTGTCAACGGGGACATCAAGGATGGCGACACCAAGAAGAAGTTCTACGAGACGGTTCGTCGGCAACTGAGCGGCAGACACCTGAGCATTGTCGCCGGAGGCTTTCCCTGCCAAGGTTTCTCGATGGCAGGCAACAGGATTGTCGATGACCCGAGGAATTCCCTTTACAAGGAATTGGTTGAAATCGTCCAGGAACTACAGCCAGATTTCGTCGTATGCGAGAACGTAAAAGGGCTGAGAACCATGCTTGGCGGGCTTGTCGAGCGAAAGATCATCTCCGACTTCGAGGGAATCGGGTACGCAATGAATGTGGCCACGCTCTGTGCCGCCGACTACTACACGCCGCAGAAGCGTGAACGCGTCATCTTCATCGGCAACCGCAAGGGAGTAAAAAACTACCATCCCAAGCCCATACTCACACCCTCCGAATACGTTACAACAGGGCAGGCCATAGGCGACCTGATGAGCCGCCCGGACGATGAGGCGTTCAACCATGTTTCGGCAAAGCACGGAGAGGATATGGCAAAACGCATCATGGAAACTCCTGAAGGAAGGAGCTTGTACAAAGGCTACAGCGACGCGTGGAAAAAGTGCCCGTGGAACGAGCCCTCATGCACCATCAAGGAAAACCACGGAGGCGTGAACCTGCACCCCAGGCTGCCAAGGGTGCTGACAGCGCGGGAAATGGCAAGGCTGCAGTCATTTCCAGATGACTTCATCTTTGAAGGAAAGAAAAGCAAGCAGCTGGTACAGATTGGGAACGCAGTCCCGCCGCTTCTTGGGAAAGCTATCGGCCTGGCTATCCGATATTCAAATATGGCCGTTCAATCGTCTTCGAAAA
>JAFSTJ010000300.1 GCA_017450525.1 Victivallales bacterium
AATGGCCAGTCAGGTACAAAATCATACTGTACCAGCTGGCCTTCCACAACTGTGGCTTGACTGCCCTAACTTAAATCGACAGCCTATGTTGCAAAGCATCTTCGATAAATCCTACTCAATATCAATGGCTGACCCATTACACTAACTGTGTCCCTTTTGTCTTTAATATCCCTTGCAATGTTTTGACTGCAACATATATTACACAAAAATTTTGTCACGTTTTTCATTTCCAAATAAAAAATCTGGAGGAAATCATGAGTGCTGATTTGGTTTTGACATTGTATGAAGAGATGAGTGCTACCCATGTGGTGAATCTTCAAAAAGATGACGGTGTTTCCCTAAAGCCCTCGACAATGTTCGGCGTTGATGACACTGTGTTTCTCTCGTTTAAGGTCAAAAATCAAGGAGATACAACCGCATCGAAGTCCTACTTTAAAGTTGTGGTGGATGGAGAGATTGTTGATTTAGGTGACCAGAATGATTTCGTTTCCTCCATATTTGCTGGCGGCTGGCACGGCTATAACAGTTTGATCCTGGGAAAATTTGGCGTGGGAGAGCATACCATCACCTTAACGTTGGATTCGACCAACGTGGTCGCGGAAGGCGAGGCTGGCGAAAAGAACAATGTCTATACTACCACGTTCACCGTCCAGAATGGCCAGGGTGGCGGCGAAGAAGAACAGGGAGACTATGCAGACCTGGTGCTCACGCTGAACGAGGAGCTGGGGGCACAGGAAAAGCTGGACCTGCGTAAACATGGAGAGCACTCTTTGGTGTCCTCGAATATATTCAGCACTGACGATGATGTGTTCCTCGCATTCGAGATCACAAACCAGGGCAGCAAGAAGGCAAATTCATCCTACTTCAGAGTCGAGGTGGACGGAAATGTGTTTGATTTGAGCGGACATCAGGGGCTAAACGGAAGCACTCAAGGAGGCAATCTTGGTGCCATGAACCCAGAATATCACGTCAGCTATAGTAGTATCAACCTGGGCAAGTACGCCGCGGGCACACACACCATCAGATTCACATTGGATCCCAACAACCAAGTCGCCGAAGGCACCGCTGGCGAACAAAACAATGTCTATACAACTACGTTCACCGTCCAGGGAGAACAGATCACGACTGCGGACTTGGTGCTTTCGAAAATTAATGGCATCAACAGCGACGAGCTCCTGGCCTTGCAGAAAACAGGACCTGAATATCTTGTGAACGCATCCGTATTCAGCCCTGATGATGATGTGTTCTTCGCGTTCAACATCAAGAACCAGGGTGTTTTAACAGCGTCTTCATCCTATTTCAAGCTTGAAATTGATGGCGAGGAGTTTGATCTAAGTGGACAGCAGGGGGTTGTTAGCGGTAACAATATGGGTGTCATGACCCCAGGATTTGAACATGGCGTGAGCGGTATCAACCTGGGCAAGTATGCCGTGGGTACCCACACAATCACCTTCACATTGGACCCTGACAACTATGTCGCCGAAGGCACCGCCGGCGAACAAAACAATGTCTATACAACCACGTTCACAGTCCAGAACGGCCAGGGAGACTATGCTGATCTGGTGCTCACGCTTGACGAGGAGCTGGGCGCACAGGAATTGCTTAATCTGCAAAAGATAGTAGAAGTTGGCCCCATGGTGTCCTCTAACACATTCGGCACTGACGATAACGTGTTCCTCGCGTTCGAAATCACAAACCAGGGCAGCAAAAAGGCGGATTCATGCTACATCAAAATTGAGGTGGACGGAGAGGTGTTCGACCTGAGCGGGCAGCAGGGGGAGATCAGCACTGGCAACGCAGGGTCCTTTACCCCAGGGTATTCTTATGGCTATAGTGCTATCAACCTGGGCAAGTACGCCGTGGGAGAGCACACCATCAGATTCACGTTGGATCCCAACAACCTTGTCGCGGAGGGCACCGCCGGCGAGGCGAACAACGTCTATGAGACCACGTTCACCGTCCAGGACGGCCAGGGCGGCGGCGAACAGGGTGAAATCACGACTGCTGACCTGGTGCTCACTCTGGACGAGACGCTGGGCGCGCAGGAGTTGCTGAATCTGCGTAAAAACGGGGAGGACCACTTCATGGTGTCCTCGAACACATTCGGCACTGACGATGACGTGTTCCTCGCGTTCCAGATCACAAACCAGGGCGTCAAGAAGGCTGATTCATGCTACATCAGAGTCGAGGTGGACGGCGAGGTGTTCGACCTGAGCGGAGTTCAGGGGCTTAGCACTGGCAACGCAGGGGCCTTCAACCCAGAGTATTCGTATGCTTTTAGCGCCATCAACCTGGGCAAGTACGCCGTGGGCAAGCACACCATCACGTTCACGCTGGATCCCACCAACCGAGTCGCGGAAGGCACCGCTGGCGAGGCGAACAATGTCTATACGACTGTCTTTTCTGTCGCTGACAATGGCCAACTAGTGGATGGAAGTGCTCTGGATGACATAGAGAGCGGAGGCAAGATGATCAGTGGCTTCCTTCTCTCCAGCGAAGATAAGGATATTTTCGTCCCGGTGGTGCTGAAGGCAGGCAACATCAAGGTTTCCGTGCTGGGAAGCACCAAATCGCAGAAGCTCATTTTCGCGGAAAGCGCAGAAGGCGAGCAGTATCTCTCATTCAATCTGGAGAAGACTCTGGAAGAAGACAATTCGCCTACGGAATTAAAGGCAATTCAAGACGAGGTAGCCGATGTGTTCCTGGCACACAGCAGTGGTGAGACGTGGACTGAGGGATACTTTGCGAGAAACAAGGGCTATGTCACCGCCGAAGGCGAATTGGTGGCTGGCACCAAGGACGCTACCGCCCTGCTTGGCAAGAACAAAATATGCGATGTATTCACTGGATCGGGAGACCCAAGTGTCCTGATTCTCACGGACGATGCATGCGGAGACGCCCTGTTCCTGGATGACATCTACTCCGAATCAGGCCACCCCAGCAAGGAGGCCGCGCGCCTTGCTCAAGTCGATGACATCTATGCGGGCGCAGGAGATGATGTGATTGACATGACAAGCAGCAAGTTCAAATACGTCGGCGAAGGCATGACCATTCATGGTGGCGATGGGGACGATGTGCTGTGGTCCAACAAGGGCAGCAACGTGCTTTGCGGTGACGCAGGAGACGACTGGCTGATCGGTGCAGGAAACTGTGCCGAGGTCTTCGTTGGCGGCACGGGCGACGATACACTTAACGGCGTCAGTGGAGACAATGTGTTCTGCTTCGGCGAAGCATGGGGACAGGACAGCTTGCAGCAGGCCCAAGGCACTGCAACCCTGGTATTCGTGGCTGGTCTGGAAGGCTATAACTGGAATGCGGAAGACCGCATTTTCACCTGCGGCGAAAATACCCTCACAGTTGACCCCCTGTCAGGTGCAACGCTAACGATTTATGTCGGCGCAACGCGCATTTATGGCGCTGGCGAAATTGCCTACGACGACTATAAAGACTATTGCGAAAAACAGGATACCTCAAGTACATTGGCTGTTATTTGAGGTAGATACAATTAGTGTGAATGCATTCCACTAATCACGTAGATACAATTAGTGCGAATGCATTTCACTGAATTACATGGTAGGAGAAAAACATGTCATTGCCAGATTTACAACTTATTCCTTATTCAGGTGAAACATCAGGAGGATATGTAGATATCAATCAGCTTATTTTGCTGACGAAGACTGATGCTGATGATGACTGGGATTCGCCAGAAATTGAGCAAACTGGCGCGCATTCATATTCAACAACACAGGAATACACCACGGATGACAATGTCTTTCTTTCATACGCGGTGTGGAATGGTTCAGAGTTTGAAGCCAATCCATTTAAAATTTCGGTGGTGGTTGACGGCATGGAGAAATACAGTCATGCCATAGGTGAAATCATGGATGGCTGGAGTGTAATCACCAGTGAAACGCACATAAATCTTGGGCGTTTTGCTTCGGGTGCGCATAACTTGGTCATTCGCATAGATTCTACGAATGCAGTTGAGGAAGATGATGAGACAAACAATGTGTACAGCCTGTCATTTAACGTGACACAAGGTGATAACGAGCCGCCTACATACTTGCTTTCCTCAAGCTGGAATCAGGAAGGGGATGATGTTCTGACATACGCCTTCAACAGGTACACGCCTGATGACTATCTAACTGGCTGTGTCAGTGTTGCCAACGCTCAGATTCTCTACTACTGGGCACAGCAGGGCTATGAGGTGTCTCTGGAAGTCCTTACCTCGGATTCTTTCACCTGCGAAGTCTATAACAGGAATTCGAATACCTCCTCATCCTTCCCTGTCAATAGTACGAACTTGGAGGAAAGATGTGGAATTACGCTTGCTGAACTGAATGACAAGTTGTCCGCAATCACCTATGATGAGCCAAACAGCGATGAGGACGGGGACATAGCGGCAATGACTTTGGCAGGCATGATGATTCTTCATGCGCAGGCGCATTGCACTTATACATATTACTCCAATATTGATTTTGAGGAATACGATTATGATATAACCTCGGCTCCTCTGAACCGGAATATACTCCTGAGAGCAAACTTCAATTCCACATACGTCAGCAATTTCAACAACAGTACCTGGAATACGATTAGGGACAATGTTCTGGACGGCATGCCCGCCATGGTGAGCAGTGCGGCACTGGCCCATGTGTTGGTTGTGGATGGATATGATGTAGGCACTGGAGAATACCATCTGAATTTCGGCTGGGGAGGCGATGTCCAGAAGGAGTATGACGATAATTATGGTTGTATAATCGGCAACGGCTGGTACAATGCCGAGGAACTGGACGCCCTCAATATGAACTATGCTGTCGTGAATATCTGCCCCAATTATGAAAAGTCTTTTGACAAGGTCATCTCTGGCACAATTGTGGATGGGCGGGACATTGAGGATATAATTGAGGAATTCTATCCAATTGGCACAAGTGTCGGTGGAATTGTAATTTTTAACGAGGCTGATGAATATTTCCTGCCTGGACAAAAAGGTATTTTCATTCCCGTACAATTGCCTAATGACGATATACGTGTTTCAATACTTGGCAACCTTCAAAACCAAACTCTTGTATTCACTCAAGGCATTGAAGACAATGAGGGTTTTGAATCCTACGATTTACTGCAAACTCTTCGTCCAGACAATCCACCTGTGGAAATGAAGCCCCTTGATGATGGCGTGACCGACGTTTTCCTGGCACGCTCTTCTGGCGAACTTTGGAGCAATGACTATGTGGCTGTGAACAAAGGATACATTGATTTAAATGATGCCAAGAGCGGCATATTGGGCGAAACGCCAGAAAAAAAGTCAATCGCAAATCTGAACAAGATATGCGATGTGTTCACTGGCTCTTACGATGCAAGTGTGCTGCTGCTTACAGACGATGCATGGCTTAGCGAACCCAGCGGCGCACGCGGAGATGCGTTGTTCCTGGATGACATCTATTCCGCCTCTGGATATGACACCAATGAAAAGGCACGCCTTTGCAATATAGATGAAATCTACGCTGGCGCGGGAGACGATGTGATTGACATGACTAGCGACAGATATGTTTACATGGGCAGCGGAATGGCCATACATGGCGGTGACGGCGATGATGTCATCTGGTCCAACCAGGGCGCCAACATCCTATTCGGCGACGCTGGCGATGATTGCCTTACTGGAAGCCGCTTCTCCAACGAGATATTCGTTGGCGGAACTGGCGATGATACGCTGAACGGCTTCAGCGGAGACAATGTGTTCTGCTTCGGTGAAGACTGGGGCAATGACACTGTCCAGTATGATGCCTCCGAAGGCAGTGGTACTTTGGTTTTCGTGGCTGGACTTGCTGACTACAATTGGGACGAGGCAAACCGCACATTCACCTGCGGCGACAATTCAGTCACGGTGAACCAACAATATCCCACGCTTGACAACCTTACCATCTATGTTGGTGAAAACCGCATCTACGGTACTGGAATTATTGGCTACGAAGACTATAGCGACTACTGCGAAAAACAGGATTCATCAAGTACCCTGGCGATATTTGGCTGATAAGCTTGTTGCGCGGGGCGATGCTTATCGCCCCGCTTTTTTATCCATGCAGCAAATCACCTATTGAAACCAAAGCATCGAAAAAGCCTTCAGCTGCAATTGCTGGATGCAATTCGCCTTCATATATAAGGGCAGTGCGAACTGAGATGCTTCTGGGCAATGACAGCGCCTCTATTTTTGCGGCAACTTCATCTGCAACCTCGCTTCCTATGTATTTTCTACGTTTCATTTCTATGACATAGACCATTCGCTCTGCTTGAATAAGCATATCAATCTGGCAGCCTTTTTTCCTGGCACCAGCCAACTGCCTCCAAGGTGCGGCTGATTTTATCAGGACATTTTGCAGACCGAGCCTTGGTAGTAAATCCATGATATTGTTCATTACTAGATTTTCAAATTGCAGGCCTAGGATTGTCTCCCAAGCAGGCAAGGCCTCTATGTTCAGGAAACGGAAGCCATCGCGGTCTATGACAGCCTCGTTCGGTTGAATGTATTTTAAGTAAAAACGGGTATAGTTGTCCGACAGGCGATAAATAATTGACTTGGCTGGTTTGCCAGTCAGGGGATTAAGGCCTGCATCTCCTGAAATGAAGCCAGCAGTGAGCAATTCAGAAATGTTTTGGCTTATTGAGCCGCCTTTGCTCAGATGCAATTTCTCTGCTAATTCCGCCAACGTCAAGGGACCAACTGACAACGCGGCAAGAATGTTACGTTTGTAAATGGCATTCTCACCAAACACGGAATTGAATATTTTAGCAAAGTCATCACGCAAAAGGGCTTTTGGACGAAAACACATTCGACGTATATTTTCATTTGCGGAAAGAGCAGGGTCGATTTCTTCAAGATAACGTGGAACGCCACCTGTTATTGAAAGTACGTCTATTATTTCGCCCGTGGCTATCCGCTCCGCTGCCGTTCCCCAAAAATACTTGCAAATTGAAAGTGGCAGTTCTCGCAGTGTCAGATTCAAGGAGGAACGTCCTACAAAGCCAGTGTTGTTCAGGATATTTTCCTGTATCCATGTGGAGACACTTCCACATAGCACCAAAATCAACTTGGGATGCTTTTTCAGATACATGTCCCATGCAGTCTTGAGATGGCCTGGAAATGTGGCGTCATATTGGCCCATCCAGGAAATCTCATCAAGAAGAACTACAGTCTTTTCATTGCCAATGGCAGAGTCAAGAAGCATAAAAGCATTAAGCCAATCAACAGGAACTTTGCTTTTTTGCACCTTAATATGTGGTGCAAGCTGAATGTGAAAATTCTCCAATTGCTGGCGGTTTCCTACGCCCTTGCCAGGAGCGGTTCCCATTATTTCTATGAAATGAGCCTTGGAACGTTTTGCGAATTCCTCTATCATTGTGGACTTGCCTATGCGGCGGCGACCTTGGCAAGTTACCATAGAGGCTGTGTTCTTGCGCCAAAGTGAAGTTAATTCAGCCAATTCTTCTTCTCGACCATAAAACATAAATAACCATACCTTTTGCTAGAGTTTATTTTTTACTCTGCGTAATGTCTTGCAATAATGGCAAAAATCAAGCACCAAATGTGCATTTTGCAGATTTGGTGCTTGAAAAACGCAATAAACTTTGTTTAACGGAGAGGTGGATTTACGACACCAGACTAGGATTCTGCAACTTTCTCCAGCAGATTTTCCGCCATGGCAGTAAGATTTGGGAATATGCCTGTCTCCGTGGAGGCCTGCACCAGCATTTCCAGGCCAGGCTTGATGAATTGGCGGTACCATTCAAGCCCGTCCTTCTTCCATAGCTTGCCATACGCGCCCAGGCATTGCAGCAGACGCTGGCAGGCGGCGATTGGCAGCATTTCATCCGCTGGCGGAATTGCGCCCAGCAGCCTAACTTGCCTGCAGTATTCGCTCCAGATGCTCTGCCTTAAGTCGTGGGGCATCCTCTGGTATGGGTCGAAAAGAAGTGCGCCTAGATCGTATCCAGCGGCGCCAAGCCTCATGCCCTGGAAGTCTATCAGATATACCTTGCCGTCCAGTTCCTTTATATTTGCGCTTTGAAGATCTCTGTGCAATGGCACCAATGGTTCGCAAAGCAGGCGAGAGCGCAGTTCGTTGTATTCCTTTGCTACAGGCCCCCATAGTTCAGGTGCGTTGAAAAGGCCCTCCAGAATATGGGTGCGGAAATAGTCCCTTTCCCAGTTGTAGAGCCCCTTTGTGAAGCCACGCTGCAAGGGCAGTTCCTCCAGTTGCATTTGGCGCGCTCCAAGTACGTGCAGCCTTGCCACCTGCTCAACTGTCAGTTTCAGATAGTCCTCCTGTATGTTTTCAGGCATCAGGTGAAGGTCGTTCTGTCCCAGGTCCTGGGAGACCAGTTCGCACTTGTCCGCCAGGTGTATATAGACCTTTGGCACATTTATGCCAAGTCGCGTCAGAAAGTCCGATATTGCGGCGAAACTTGAGTTTTCTATGCGCTTTGGATTGTATGCAGACCATACCCAGCTCTTGCCGTTGCAGCTGATGCGGCAGTATTTGCGCCCGCTGCCCTGCTTTGCCAATGGCTCCAATGTGGAGGAGGCTTCGTCTATGCCAAGAATATCGTAGATGCGCTTGTCTGGCTTGCGTGCCTCGTCCACAGGAGGTGGCATTTGCACATCGTAGCCAGTGTATATGCCGTCCGCATACAGTAATTGGCTTGGCAGATGTGTGTAGTCCCACAGCACCACATTGTGCAGATGTGCGCCAGAAGGCACGTTCAAGTACTTTCCAAGGCCCAGTGCGCCTGTGCAGACCACGCCTTGCAATTCCAGTTCGAAGCGGCGCTGTGCCTGTTCGGTCTGGGCGGCTCGCAGAAGAGGATGCCAGCTGAAAGGGCAGTCCAGCGCTTCGCTGTGTGCGCGTATATAATCGTGGGGCGTACCGATGTCAGACCAGAAAGTGTCCTCATTTGCCACCAGTCCCGCTACCTTTTCGCCATTGTCCAGCGCTGTCTGGAATGCCTTGATTATATCGGGGGCCTCCTCGTCGTCTGGAAGATAGTCAAGTGCCCTGCGCCTTAAAATATATACGCCTGAGAATGTGAATTTGCCGTTTTCCTTGTCACGGAATTGCAGGATATTGCCGTTTTCGTCCATGGAGACCGTTCTTGGTCCCTTTCCAGGAATAAGCAGGACTGTAACCAGATTATGCTCTGCTTGGTGCTTTGCAATGAGTGCCTTAAGGTCGAAGTCGATGACAATGTCCACATTGTGAACAAGGAAATCCGTGGCCTGGGTAAGCAGCGACATGCCACGCCTGAGGCCCCCGCCAGAATTCAGCAGTTTGTCCTCGCAGGATACCTTCAGTTTCCAGCCGTATGCATCGTTTAGACGCCCGCAGTTCTCATAGACGCGCTCTCCTTGATAGCAGGCATTGACAATGCAGTCCTCTATGCCTGCATTGCGAAGATACGATGCCACAAGTTCCAGCAATGGTATGCCGCAGAATGGCACCAGTGCCTTTGGGCGCACCAGCGTCGCTGGTCTCAGGCGACGGCCTTCGCCAGCCGCCAATATGAATCCTGCTAGTTGCATGTTTACTATGTATGTGGGCGCCTAGACGGCGCCCATTCAGGTTGCCTTAGCGGAAACACGCCAAGAGAATTAGTATTAGTTTATATGTGTGCCTAGCGGTAAGGCAACTTGAGTGGGCGCCGCCCTCGGCACCCACATTATTTCAGGTACCAGCAAAGCAGTTTTGCCTGTTTACGGGCGGCGCGTGCCTTTAAGTCCTCTGTCAGTTGCTCTATGAATGCCAGCAATTTGCTGAGGGGGTGCATTACCGCGGGAGTCATGTAGTTTGGCTTGTTGTGCTCAACCATCTTCATGCGGGCTGCCAGTGCATCCCTGGCCTTGAGCGCCGATGTGTTCATGCGCTTCATCACCATGCCACCTTCCAATTCCTTGCGGAGGGACAACATCCACGCGAATGCTTCCGCCAGTGCGCAAATCTTCGCCAGCTCGGCAAGAAGGCTCTTCAGGCAATTTGTGGAGAGGTCGTTTATATTTTCCAATGAAGCCAGCTGGTTTATCATCTCAATCAGGTTCTGTGCCTCAGCTAGATTGTCCTCCAGCCTGACCTGTGCATTGTCCATGGTCTCCAGTTTTTCCAATGCCGCCTGTGGATATGCTCCGCCATTGGTCACTGCGTAGGTATCGTATGCGCACACAGCCAGTTCGGGCGATGAGGCCAGTGCTGACAGACGCTTTATTATTTCCTCGTATTGCCCGCCATTTTCGCCGAATTGGGCAAGTGCCCAATGCTTTAAACCTTCCTCGATGGAAACTAGAGGCTTTACATTCCAGGAATATTTGGACAAAAGCGCCAGTTGGTCATAATGTGCCGTGTCGTATATGTCGTATGCGACCGCGCCCGATACCTTGTCTTCTATGCCTGCTTCAAGCACGTTCTTAAGATTGCTGTAGGAAGGCCTGTAGATTGCGCTGTATGAATTGCTTATCACAGGGCATACCCACGACGCAAAGCCTGCCTTCTTGGCCAATGCAGGGCGGTTTTTCTTGTTGAAGCCATTGTCGCTGTCTTCATGCCAATGGATTATCGCCTTGTCACGCAGTCCCGCTGCGAACAATTTTCTGGCGAAGGTGCTTTCCAATGCCCT